>CAYMRN010000463.1:0-1537 GCA_964392855.1 uncultured Sphaerochaeta sp. | reverse complement strand
ATGTCACCAATAATCAGGACCTTGCTGAAGAGATTTGCCAGGAAGCTTTCATCAGATTTTTTGACAAGGGTATGGTTTTTCCTTCCCTTAATGATGCCAAATACTGGCTCATTAGGGTATCGAAGAATTTGGCCATCAACCAGGTGAAGAGAAAATCACGCGAAATGGTGATGGTCGACAAGCTGAAGAAGTATCCTACATCACACTCCAACACAAAGGGAGGTGAGCAGGTTCTCCTGGAAAAGGAGACCCGCAAGCAGGTACAGGATGCTATAGATCAGCTTCCCGAGAAGTTTCGTCTTGTCATAGTGATGAAGGAGTACACGGATATGGACTACAAGCAGATTGCTCAGGTTTTGCACATTTCCGAAAGTAATGTGAAGGTGAGGGTGTACAGGGCTCGGAAGATGCTTGAATCACTGCTTACCCAGGAGTAGCCAATGTGTGTAGATGATGAATTGTTGAATACCTATCTTGATGGTGAACTTGATGAGCCGTGGAGAACCCAGGTTGAAGAACATCTAGGATACTGTAACGCGTGCAGGGTGCGCCTTGAGCAGCTGCGACAGCTGCAACAGCGCATAGCTTCTGCTGTCCTGCCTATCGAGGATATCAATCTGAGGCAGGAGAGGGTTCTCGCGTTTTTTGAAAAAAGCAGGTTTCCCATGAAAGACAAGAAGATGCATATTTTTCGAAAGAGGGTTCAGGTCAGGCTTGTTCCTGCTCTGATGACCACAGCCGCAGCCTTTGTTGTGGTATTCATCGGATCATTTGTCCTTTTCGGAGCCAATACAGGTCAGACCCAGGATATCCTCCCAGGCATTGCCACCCCAATGGATAGCGCCAATGTCCGTCAGGTTTCCGATACCCAGAATGTTACGCTGGACTCCTTCTCCTTGGAGCAGATAGTGCAGCATCTTGATGCGATGGGCTATGCGGTCAAGCTGGAAGTTAAGGCAGTTACGCCTCTCGAATAGTGATTGTCCTTTTTGTTTCCCCCCATTGAAGGCTCTACATTGACTTGTAGAGCCTTCTCAATTCTGGTACGATACACCCATTATTTTTCTCGCCGTAGGAGGCCCATTGTGAAGGCAGTAGAGTTGCCAAAGGCTTACGATCCCAAGGATTTTGAAGACCGCATCTATGAAGACTGGATGAAGAGTGGGATGTTCAAACCTGTTGAGGGGGAAGCTTCTCCCTTTACCATTGTTATGCCTCCTCCTAATGTCACCGGCATTTTGCATATGGGCCATGCCCTGAACAACTCCTTGCAGGATATCCTTACCCGCTATTACCGTATGACCGGTCGAGCCACCCTCTGGGTGCCCGGAACCGATCATGCCGGTATCGCAACCCAGCATGTGGTGGAACGCCAGCTTGCTTCCGAAGGGTTGCGTCGCCAGGACATCGGGCGAGAGAAGTTCCTTGAGCGTACCTGGCTCGTGAAGGACAAGCACCACGCAACCATCAAGAGCCAGCTTGAGAAGATCGGCTGCAGCTGTGACTGGAGCCATGAGCGCTTTACCATGGATGAGGG
>CAYMRN010000462.1:0-1584 GCA_964392855.1 uncultured Sphaerochaeta sp. | reverse complement strand
GACCCCGACTTCATGCAAAAGCTGAAGGAAGAGGCCAAGAGGCTGACCAAGGAGCGGAAGGAATCGGAAAGGCCCCTGCTCATCGAGGCCGACATGAGGGAGATTGCAAGCCCAGGTGATGTCACCCCCTCCTTCCTGTTTGGGCATGCCATCATCGCCAGGCTCTGGGAGATCATGGGATTGGATTCCTTCTTGGAGAAGAACTGCTCCAAGAGGAATGCCAAGGATGTGAGGGATGCAGTTCACTATCTGGTGGCCCAGCGGTGTAGCAATCCTGACAGTATAAGGATGACTGCCGCAGACCTGGGCCGATATGCCGGCATTGGTCCCATAGGCTTGGATGTGTTCTATTCGGTGCTGGATGTGCTTTCACAGCTGAAGGAGGCGTTAGAGGAGCATCTGTGCTCCTTCTTCAGGAGAAGGACAACAAGGAAGGTGGATATCACCTGCTGCAATATCTCCACCTATGCCCTTGAGGGCACTAAGTGGGGGATGATGAGGCTCTTCGGCTTCTCCAAGGATAATACGGACAACGAGGTGCAGGTGGTGATGGGCATGCTAATGGATTCCAACGGCATTCCCATTACCTATGAGCTGTTCCCAGGCAACACTATGGGCAAGAATACGCTCAAAGACTTCATCACCAGGCTCAAGGCTATGTATGGCCTGGACAAAATCACCATAGTTGCCGACAGTGGAATGAATGCCAAAGACCATCTGCTGTTTCTGCATGGAGAAGACTACCATTTCATAGTAAGTTATACACTTAAGCAGTCCAGGCAGGAGTTCAAGGATGCCGTGTTCAACGACGAGACCCCATGGGAAGTTGAGCACTTCGATGGCAAGACCGGACAGCTTACTTATGCCTCAAAGATTCTGAAGCAGCCGCTGAATGGTAAAGTTGAGCTTACTGCCGAGGAAGTGATGGCTCTCGGAGAGCAACGGAAACTGGAGAAGAAGCGGAGGCTGATCCCAAAATATAAAGAAGAGAATATTGAGGCCAACGTCCATGTAACCTATTCGATGAAACGTGCGGAAAAGGATGTCGGGGAAAGGAACAGAATGCTGGAAAGGCTGGTTGCAAAGGCTGAGGACCCCGGAAAGCTGAGGGGTGGCAACCAATATTTACAGATGGACCTGGACTCTGGAGGGGCCCCCCTTGATGAGGCTAGAATCCTCAACGCGGCCAAGTTCGACGGCTATTATGCGGTCGTTACCGACCACATGGACCTCAAAACAGAAGAGGTTATGTCCATCTATCGTGACCAGAGGAAGATAGGGGAGGGTTTCAGGGTACAGAAGAACGACCTGCAGGCAAAGCCTGTCTTCATCTGGACCGACAACCATATCAAGGGACACTTCGCCATGTGCTACATCAGCCTGTGCATCATCAAGTATCTGCAGTACCACATGCAGGAGAAAGGAATGTATGTCCTGTCTGCTGAGGAGATACTAAGGGCGATTTCCCAACCGAGGGCGCTTGTCCAGGGCCAGTTCCCAAAAAACATCGTCACCCCCATAGAAGTACCACAATCCTATCTGGATATCGCCTCATTGCTGAAGCTACCCCCGTTGTTGACCAAC
>CAYMRN010000461.1:0-1611 GCA_964392855.1 uncultured Sphaerochaeta sp. | reverse complement strand
GGCGATGGGTCTTCCCCAGTAGAGGCCATGGTGGACGATAAGCATGTCCGCCCCCCACTCAAGGGCAAGGTCGAAGGTCCTTTGGCATGCATCGACGGCAAAGGCAATCTTGGAAACCTCCTTGTCAGGGCCACCGACAACCAAGGAGTTGAGCGATGGGTCAATGGATGAAAAAAGCCCGATAGAAAGGTACTCGTCTAGGTATCTTACCAATTCATTGCGTCTCATGTGTGACAGTATAAAGAGTTGACTTGATTTGTTCCACCTCCTATAGTTCGACCATGGTTGAAAAAGTAACGAAGATACAGAGGCTTCCCTACGAGGAAGCTGCTTTTGACTTTGCAGAGACTTATATCGAGGAGTGCAGGAATCTTGCCTTCGGGCCCTCCATAGTGGGTCAGCCGCGCGCATTGCGCTCGCTGGAGATGGGGCTTGCCATACAGAAGGGAGGGTACAACCTCTTTGTCAGCGGCAACTCAGGAAGCGGCAGGCTCGAAGCGATAAAGGCAAGTGTTGAGAAGTTCAGGGAGGACACCTCTGTTTTGCAAGATATCGTATATGCCTACAATTTCCTCCAGCCGGACTCCCCGCTCGCGCTGACCTTCCCACCCAAGGGAGGGCAGAGATTCTCCGATGCAATGGAGCTGTTCAGCCAGAAGATTGCAATCCTTGCCCAAGATCGTACCACCTTTTTGGAAAAGGCGACAAGCTTACTGACTGGTCTGCAGGCTGAGTTCAATACCCCAGCCCTGTCGGTACAGTTCAACCATATCCTCTCTGACCTGAAGCGGCAGGCTCTGCATATCCAGAACCTCACCGACGAACAGCTGAAAAAAGATCCCTTTGCCCGCAAGTATCGGGTAAACCTCCTGGTAAACCATAGCAAGACGAGCAAAAGGCCACTGGTAATAGAGAACTACCCTACCTTCTCCAACCTCTTCGGCACCCTTGATGACAAGCATGATTTTGCCCACTTGGGCCTCCATGCAGGCTCACTTCTGGAAGCAGAAGGGGGCTTTATCGTCATCAATGCAGAGGAGCTGCTCTCTGAGGAGGGCCTTTGGGACTCCTTGAAGCGGTATCTCGATGCATCAGCTCTTGCCTTGCAGGCAAACCTCCTGGTAAAGGGGGAGCTGCGCAAGGGTCTCATCAGGCCTCAGATGACCAAGATTCCGGTAAAGGTGATCCTCATAGGCAGTGAGGAGACCTTCGACCTCCTTACCGAGCACGACGAGAGGTTCCTGAACCTTTTCAAGGTATCTTCACAGTTTGACTTCTCCATGCCTGCAACCGACGAGCATATTGCCAAAAGCATTGCCAACCTGGATGACTTTACCACAAGGAACAACTTCAGGCCTCTGGATACCTCGGCACTGGCTCAGATTCTGCGTTATAGTGCCTGGCTGGTCGAATCCCGTACCGAACTGACAACCCAGTTCTCCCAGCTCTATGACCTCATCATAGAGGCGAACTACTGGGCGGAGGCTGCGGGCAAGAAGATCATCGACAAGGATCTCATCCTCAAGGCAAACGAGGAACGCAGCTACTTCAGCAGTATCACCGAGACCCGCATCAACGAGGAGATCCTGAGCGGTGAGATGATCATAAGCC
>CAYMRN010000460.1:0-1619 GCA_964392855.1 uncultured Sphaerochaeta sp. | reverse complement strand
GTACGATACAGCAGGCCTTCTTCAGTGAATTTGGAAGGGTAAGCAACCAGATCCAAGGCATAGGGTCTGCCGAGCATACTTTGGACTTCTTCCAAAGCGCCCTCTAGAAGTTTTTGCCGCACTAAGGTGCTGCTTGCAATCTCACCCTCTGCCGTACGGACAAAAGGCGGGACCTCAATAAAGGCACCAGGTGCTAATCGGGACAGATATTCCTGCAGCTGAACAGGTCCGGCGCTTGAAGCCGGGGCACCGCAGCGGAAATCCTCACCGACAACCATCGCTCTCAACTGACAAAATGAACAGATGAATGCGAGGAACTCCTTAGCTGTGAGTTTACTGAATTCAGCAGAAAAGTCAATGACAACCAGATGATCGATGCCAATTTCTTCCAGAATCCTCTCACTTTGTCCTGTGGTGATGAGTCTCTTCTGCAAAGGCTGTCTCCTCATCAGCATCTTGGGGTTCTTGTTGAACGTGATGGCCATCGATTGCCAACCATGTTCCCTGGCAAGCTCAACAGCACGGCTGAGTATCTTGAGATGACCGGCATGCAGACCGTCAAACACCCCTATGGATACGCACATCTCTGTCTGCCAGAGGACAGGGTGTTCACAAAGATGCATGAAATCATACTGCTTCATCTAGAGCCTCACTTGTTCACGATGAATTTGGGCTATGATCTTTTTGGCCCACAAGTCCAGCACACAACAGAGCCTGCCCTCCTTGGAGTATACAGCACCGTATTGCCCATGGTCTGTGGCCCTGACACTTGTATAGCCCAGAGGGTACTGACCGTTGCCAAGGGAGAAGAGAAGGGAGTCCTCCACTTCAAGCAGAGCCATATCAGGGATGCTCCTGATGAGCTCATCAGTTCTTCCGACCGAAGCGAGCAACGCTTCGGTATCGGTGGAAGGTATGGCATCCTCCAGCAGGAATGGGCCTATCTGTGTACGTACAAGATCGAGCAGATACCCACGGCTATTGCAGGCGAGTGCAAGGTCCCTGGCCAAGGATCGTATGTACGTGCCCTTGGACACATGGATATCGGCAACCAGCAAGTTTCCCTCAAACGATACAGGCTCAAAGGAGTAGACGAAGACAGGACGCTTGTCCATTACGACGGTCTTACCCTCCCTAGCGAGCTTGGATGCACGCTTGCCCCCTATGTGCAGAGCACTGTACTGGGGGGGACTCTGTTGGATCTCTCCCAAAAAGAGCGGTATTGCTGCCTTGATCGCTTCGATGGTCGGCACCTCTGATGTGGCGATGACCTTCCCCTCGGGGTCGAGGGTGTCAGTCTCCTTGCCAAAGGCTATGGTTGCACGATAACGCTTGTCCATGGTCGAGAAGACCTGGTTAAGGCGAGTCATGCTCCCTGTCAGAACTATCATGAGTCCCTGTGCAAATTTATCAAGCGTACCGGCGTGTCCGACTTTCGGATCGACAGTACGCTTGATGGCACCAAGGGAGGCAAAACTGGTTACCCCACTGGGCTTGTTGACTAGCAGAACGCTTGCCCTATTTCCCATTATCTACCAGCGAATCAATCAGTGCATTGATCTTCTGGCCATCTCTGAGAGAGGTATCTGCCTTGAATTTGAGCACTGGCGTATTACGGG
>CAYMRN010000459.1:0-1620 GCA_964392855.1 uncultured Sphaerochaeta sp. | reverse complement strand
CTCGAGACAGAGGCAGGCCGCAAGCAGCAGAAGCTCTACATCGCCGAGATAAAGATCCTCTGCCGCAAACTCTCCATTGTCCATCTGACTGACCGTAAAGGTGTCGTCACCTTGGAATTTGGCAAGGTCGCCAAGCTGAATGTGGAGAAGGTGATGGCCCTGATCGCCTTGAGCAACAAGCGTGTCAGCCTGGATCCCAGGCGGATGAACTTCATGCACATCAAGATTGACGCAGTCTCCTTGCGTGACAAGGCACTGTTCCTGATGGAACAGTTGCAGCGGCTGCTGTAGGAGGTATGATGGAGAGCATATTCGACGAGTTTCCCCAGCTTGGTAAAGTTGAGATTCGTGAAGAGGGGACCCGGAGGAAGGTAAAAAGCTTTGTGCTTCGCACCGGAGGGCTCAAGGCTTTCCAGAAGGAGGCCTTGCGCCTCTACTATCAGAGCCACGTCATTGAATTCAGGAAGGAGATCCTTGATTTTACAAAAGTATTCGGTAACGACAAGCCGGTGATCATTGAGATAGGCTTCGGTATGGGAACCTCTTCACATAGGATCGCAAAGGATCGCTCTGAATATAACTACCTCGGCCTCGAGGTGTTCCTATCCGGTTTCACCAAGCTGCTCAGCCTCATCGGCAAGGATGGTCTTGCTAATATTCGCATTATGCGCTTTGATGCCGTTGAGGTCCTCACCCACATGATCGGTGACTCTTCGGTAGCAGGCTTTCACATCTTCTTCCCTGATCCCTGGCCAAAGAAAAAACACCAGAAGAGAAGGCTCATACAGGAGCCGCTTGCAAAGCTTATGGCACAGAAGGTTCAGAAGGGTGGGTACATCTACTGTGTCACCGACTGGGAGGAGTATGCCCACCAGATGCTCGAGGTCTTTGCAAAGGTTCCTTCCCTAAAGAACCCCTTTGGGGGCTTCGCCCCTCCCAAGGAGTGGAGACCCACAACCAGCTTCGAGCAGAAGGGCCTCAAGCAGGAGTTTCCCATCAATGAGGTGTGGGTAGAGAAAAAATAATTCCCTAAGACCATAGCAAAGTCATTAGGCGTGGATGTTTTTCTCTAGTATACATACCAATAAACTATCAATAAACAACTTTTCTACACAGAAGCATTGGCTTTAGAGTTTATCAAGTTGCTGGATAAATACCTCTGCACTCCACAACTCTATTGAGAACTGTTCGCTAGCCGGAATGAAGCGTCTGATATCCTTTGCAGCTTCCTGCCAATTGATGTTTGTGATTCTTTGGTAGAGTGCATCATAAAGCCACCTCCTGTCGATATCGATTTTTGTATTCTTCCAAGGACCAGATTGGTGTAATGCCTCTTCAAGATAGTGGTAATTGATAGGAGTCTTTCTGGCGGTGTACCAGATGAAATCATACCAGTCCCGTCCTTTTACATATTCTCTGCATAACAAGGCATGAATCTTGCCAGCAAATAGGGTAGCAGGGGTTTGTACAGTAACTGGTGACAGGTAGGGAAAGTCCATATACTTCAACTCATGCTGACCCCCAGATGGAGGATTGATGTCTATCTCTAGTTTGATTCGGATTTTCCCAAGCATCTTTGATTTACCTGCAAATTGCAGTTCCAGTATTTTCCCTACAGCT
>CAYMRN010000458.1:0-1630 GCA_964392855.1 uncultured Sphaerochaeta sp. | reverse complement strand
TCTCTCCCCACCCCATAATAATTCGCTGGCACCTTCTCTTTGCCCTTCCGGGTCGCCCATCTTTTTGGTATAGTCATATCTATGGCTACTAGCAGACGAGATCGTGCAGACTCCTATACCAAACGTGCACACAAAGAGGGCTATCCTGCCCGTTCAGTCTATAAATTGGAAGAGATACAGAAGACAACCAGACTCATAAAGCCCGGGGACAATGTGCTCGATGTCGGGGCCGCCCCAGGGTCGTGGACACTCTATACCCATAGGGAACTGCTGAAAGGAAGGGGAAGGATCATTGCTGTTGACCTCAACCCCCTCAATCTTGATCCGGTCCCTCCAACGGTAACTGCTTTTGTAGGGGATGCCTTCAGCAAGGAAATACGCCCTCTCTTGGTAGAAAATGGCCCCTATGATGTGATCATCAGCGATGTTGCACCCATGACCATGGGCAATCGTGCTGTGGATACCACCCGTAGCGAATATCTTGCTGAACAGGTGGCACACCTGGCCAAGGAGCATCTTAAGGAGCATGGGAACCTTGTAGTAAAGATTTTCCAAGGAGGTGGGCAAGTTGATATCATCAAGGATATGCGCACCTTCTTTACCAAGGTAAAGCCCTTCAAGCCTAAGGCTTGTAGGGATGACTCCTTTGAAATCTACCTGATAGGGCTGGATAAGAAAAGAATCTAGGAAGGGAGCTAAGAGTTCACCTTTCTGGCCTTGGCCAGGTTTTTGGCTGCTGCACTGCTATCAACCAGCTCAAGGACCTGCTCGAAATAGTACTCGGCCTTCTTTGCATCATCAAACTCATCAAGATAGAGGGAACCCAGATTATTCAAGGCTTCCACATGACTGGGGTCATCTTCGACTACGCGCAGATAGAGGGCCAAGGCCTGGTCAGGCTTTGTGCTAAACACTGACCGGGCTTGCTCCACATCTGCCTGGTTTGCCAATACCCTTTGGTAGCGGTCCTCATCTTCAAGGACCAAGACCCTTTGTGCGATGAGTCTGGCTTCCTTGTCATCAGGATTGTCCTCAAGGGCGGCCTTATACCATTTTAGCGCATCAAGGCGCTTGCCATGGATGTATTGGATATCACCTAGCATCCTGGTAAGGCGTAGGCTCTCCCCATAGGTATCAGCACAGTTGAGCAGAGTATCGTATGCCTCTTGCATCCGCTCCTGTCCAAGATAGATGAGGGCAAGGTTGTACTGCAAACCCATTGAAGAGCCCTGACGCGCAATCTGCTTAAGGAGGAAGCCTTCGGCCTCTTCCCATTTGTTCTGCACCATAGCATTGAGACTTCTTCTCTGATAGTACCAGGCAATTGGATCCATACCCCTCTCCTTAGTTCAAAATATGGTGCCAGCAGAGACCTACCGGCACCATATAGACAATTGAACTAATCCGCTGCGCGGAAGCTTTAACCCCATTGTGCCCGTGAGTTCTATCCGCACTTGCAAGATTCTACAGGCATGAACTGTTCTCCTCCCAGCACCTTCCATATCATGGTTGTGGTTCTTTAGAAGAAGCTTCTCTCCCACTCTTGCTCGTGAGTCTCATCCATACTCCTTCGGCCTCCTCCCATAAGAATTGAGTCACCTCTAAGTCCTCCTGTACCATGGTTGTGGTT
>CAYMRN010000457.1:0-1647 GCA_964392855.1 uncultured Sphaerochaeta sp. | reverse complement strand
GCCTCAAATAGATAGTTTACATTGTTTTCCCGGGCAATTTTCAGAAGTTCTGCAAGCTGATCTCCTGCAGCGATCTTCTGTATCCGCGCATCGATAGCAACGGCCATATCCATCCTTTCATCCGATATGTCACTGATGAATACAGATGAGGCACCAGCCATCAGGGCAATAAGGCAGTGCATTATCCCAATGGGACCACTTCCTATCACCAGGACCGTATCACCGGGGTAGATCCCAATCTTCTCATATGCGTTATAGACACACGAAAGGGGCTCGGCCAACGCCGCTTCCTGAAAAGTAAGATTATCAGCAATGATGGAGAGGTTTCCTTGTCTCACAGCATTCTCTGGGATTCTGACAAATTCAGCAAAGCCCCCATCGACGGTGACACCCAAGGCCTCACTCTTTTTGCACATCTCGCTATGTCCGCTGATACAGAGGTCGCAAATGCCACACCCGTAGTTAGGTGCAACAGCTACCCTATCACCGACACTGTATCCTCCGACATGTACACCAACCTTTTCAATGATGCCCGCAAACTCGTGCCCGAGTATCCTTGGATTATCGGCATCGATACCTGCTTGTCCATTAAGGTAGAACCGAACGTCGGTACCACAAACATATGCGCTTTTGACCCTGACCAGTACTTCATTCTCGTTAATTGTAGGAACAGGAACATCCCTAACTGCAAGAGACCCTTTTCCCAACAAGCAGACTGCTTTCATAGTATCGCTCCTTACTCTTTATCTTTTAATTTTTACGATTCTTTTCTCAATAATTGAGGTGTTTCCTGCATTTACAACCCGCACCGCCTCAAGCCCATCAAGGCCCGTAACAAGGGGTTCGCTATGATTTTTAATTGCGGCAATAAAGGCAGAGTCCTCTTCAAAATACGCATCAATGAACAGGGTTCTCCAGCTCTGAACATAGGGACTGTGGATACCTTCAGGGCTTATTGTCAGGACTGAATGTTCCTGATTCCGGCCAACATGAATTATCCCATGGGTCCCTAGTATCTCCACACGTGAGTCATAGCCGTACTTTACCCCTTGAGCCCCATCAAGAACTCCTTGGGCCCCTGAGAGGAACCGGGCGCTCATCACCACATTGTCATAAAAGTCAGGGAACTCTTTCTTTGCTTCAGCACTACGATAGTTGCCAGCAATGGCATATACCTCATCAATGTAACTTCCGCTGTACCAGTGCAGGGCATCTATATCATGACTGGACACCTCGGCCAAAGGCCCATTGCTTTTCCTGATGTCGTACATCCAGGGTTGCGGGGTACTAGGACCATGTGTAAGTGATTTCACCAATACGACATCCCCGATAACACCACTGTCAACCTGCTGTTTGGCATATTGGAAACTCTTGTCAAATCGTCGCATAAAGCCAATCTGCAATATACTATCACTCTTTTTTGCAGCTTCATTCATGGCAATACACTCTTCTTCGTTCATAGCCATTGGCTTTTCGCACAGAATATGCTTTTTCTTTGCAGCAGCAGCACAAACTATCTCTTTATGAAAGATGGTGGGAGTGACTACTACAACAGCATCGATAGCAGGATTATCGAGAGCTTGGCGATAATCTGTGTATGAGTACTCGACCGGCAGCTCTTTTTTGGCACTTTCCAAAGCACTGGCT
>CAYMRN010000456.1:0-1648 GCA_964392855.1 uncultured Sphaerochaeta sp. | reverse complement strand
CGACCTGGAGATATCAGCTACCTATCTGCAGAACACGACACTGTTCACCATCCAGGAAGATCCTACGTCCCCTCCCAGCTTTCCTCCCACCTTGTTCCCTCTGGAATTGAAGACTGAACCAACACTCTACAACTTCTCCCTCACCCTTACCCAACCAGTCTGGACATGGGGCAAGCTCCGTAACGGGGTGGCGATGACTGAAAAACTTGTCGAGATACGCCAGAAGCAGCGCTTTGCCCTGCAGAAGAGCCTGCTTGCAGAACTGCAGAGCCGCCTCTATGCCCACTACTATCTGGGTTCCATGGAGGAGTTGCTTGCGAGCGAGGAGCTTCTTGCCCAAGAGTTGGTAAGCTTGGTGCAGGAAGCCTTTTCCAATGGGATGGCCCTTGAGGAGGATGTGCTGTCTGCCCGGGTCTCTGCCAGACAGATAGGGCTAGCCAGGGTGCAGGTTTCCCAGCAAAGGGCAAAACAACGCTCAGCCATAGGACGGCTGTGCAACATAGACCTTACGGAGAGTGACCGCCTTGTCTGGGAGCCTGATGAGAAGAGGCTTCGCTCCATGCTCAATTATGATCTGAAGCCCCTGCAGGCTATGGCAACGGGCAAGAATCAGGAGCAAGTGCGTATAGCCACCCTGATGAGTGAGCTTGCCTCCCTTTCCACCTCCATTGCAAAGGGGGACCTCTACTGGAAGCCTGATGTGGCGATGCTGGTCACCTTGGAATATGGAGGTGCGAAGTTCCCCTTCATAGAAGAGGGGTGGATGGATAAGGATGACACTACCTTCAACGTATCGGTAGGAGTGAAGACCACCATCTGGGACGGGGGGAAGAAATTCCATGAGGTGAGGCGTTCCTCCATCAAGGAGAGCCAGGCTCACCTTGATATGAGCCAGGTCTATCAGGCGATACAGGCCCAGGTGGAGGAGGCCTATCACACGCTGCACCTTGCCCATGAGAACTTGGCATACCTGCTGGTAAAAAAGGAGTCGGCAAAGGCTCAAAAGGCACAGCAGCAACAGCTTTTCGACAGCGGCTACGGCTCTAGGGCTGATTATCTCAAAAGCGAGCTTGATTTGTTGTCCGTACAATTTGAAATTGAGCAGCAATGGCTCTCCTATACCGGCGCCTTTGCTGCCCTTAATGCACTTTGTGGGGTAGAGAATCCGCATAGGTAGTGGTATAGTTTTCTCATGGATAAGTTTCTGAAACTGCTTAGGAAAGAGATGAGGCCCGCCATGGGCTGTACCGAACCAGCTGCTTCGGCTTTAGCCGGTGCCAAGGCAGGTTCTCTGCTGGGCGACATACCCACGTCTGTGGAAGTCGTAACCAGCCGTGATATGGTCAAGAATGCCATGGGGGTCGGCCTTCCCAACTGCTCGTTGAAGGGCATCCAAGCCGCAGTCGCCCTAGGGGTGTGCGGCGGCTCGGTAGAGGCGGGGTTGAGCATCCTCAGCGAGATAGGGGACGAGCAGATCCGCCTTGCCAAGGATCTTCCTGTCTCACTTTCCATCAGCACAGCTGTGCCATCCCTCTATATCAAGGTCACAGCCCATGAGGGGGAGCACTCCTCAGTTGCGGTCATCAGCGGCGAGCATGACCGATTCAGCTTCTTGCAAAAGGATGATGAGGTCCTGCTCTCCCTGCTT
>CAYMRN010000455.1:0-1665 GCA_964392855.1 uncultured Sphaerochaeta sp. | reverse complement strand
ATCGATGACGTTTGCCAAATGATAGGTGGGAAAGCCATCGCTCTTTAAGAGAACCGGGTCAGGGCTTACATCCCGATTGCGTCTGGTGATATCACCCATGAGCACATCGTGGATGGTTGTCTTGCCCTCAGTGGGGACCTTGAGGCGAATGACACTCGAGAGGCCCTGCTCTTCTAGCTCAGAGCGCTCTTGGTCACTGAGGCTTGAACAGTGGCGGTCATAGCCCTGTATCTCACTTTTTGTCGCTTGCTGTTCGGTGCGAAGGGCATCCAGCCGTTGGGGGGTGCAGTAGCATCGGTAGGCTTTCCCATCGGCGACTAGCTGCTCGGCGTAGCTCTTGTAGAGCTCAAAGCGTTCGCTTTGGACATAGGGTCCGTATGGACCGCCGACTTGGGGGCCCTCGTCCCACTTGATGCCAAGCCAGTTGAGGGTATCATACAAATCCTCCAAGGATTCGTCACTGTACCGCTCCTGGTCAGTGTCCTCGATACGAAGAATGAATTTTCCCCCGTTTGCACGGGCAAAAAAATAATTGAACAAAGCTGTTCGTACTCCACCGATGTGTTGCAGACCGGTTGGAGATGGGGCGTAACGTACTCTAACTTCCATCAGGATATACTCCTTCTCAATACTACTGTTGTACCGCAAATACGAGATAATGGCAACAATCCGTTGAATCCAGCAGGACAAAGATAGTCTTGTACACCCAAAGAAAAGTTACAAGTCTCACAGGAAAACAGAATATCACCCTCAGCAGATATTCTGAAACTTCTCTCCAACAAAACAGGGTTATTTGCACCATTTTAGGGATGGGAAGAGGTGCGGGCATTGACCCTAATTCCTAATTTGATATAGGGTTCAACCAATTATACTTAGGAGGCCTTCCCCTGTACGCAATACCAACTGCAACCAAGTTTGTTGAAGGCAACCACAGAGAACTGCAAAGGCTTTTCACCTTTCCAGCTGTCCTGTTTGCCGCCATCTTCCTTGCCGACATTTTCGCTTCAAAGCTTGCTCTGTACACGAGCAGTTCCACGATACTCTTTTTGGCCATCTCCCAGATAAGCCTTTTGCTTGCCTACCACCTCCACAGCTCGATGGTCCGCATAGGAAGGATACCCTTTCTCGTAGCCCGTCCCCAACGCAAGGAGTACATCCTCCTGGTCAATGACATTCTCCTCAATGAGGAGTTTCGCAAGCTCAAAGGGTTTTTCCACCATACAAGCCATATCTATGACCATGTCATCCGGGTCTCATACATATCGTACGCGATAGCCAAGGCATTGCGACTCGACTACCGCTCTGCCGCTAGAGGCGGCCTTCTGCATGACTTCTTCCTCTATGACTGGAGAGAGCGCAAGGCCACCGACACCAGCAAGGCGCTGCATGGGCGTGAGCATCCGCACATAGCGTTGGAAAATGCGAGAGAGCAGTTTGAGGTCAGTGATCTGGAAGCTGATATTATCGTGAAGCATATGTTTCCCAAGACACGGGCCATGCCGCGGTACAAGGAGAGCTTTGTAGTCTCTCTGGGAGACAAGGTAGCTTCAGTCTACGAGTACGCGATCCTGTTGAAACACCGCCTTATGCGTGCCAGCACAGAAAGGGCGTAGGACAGCCCAACTCATTGTCCCACAAACCAATCGACCACACTCTTCACCACCT
>CAYMRN010000454.1:0-1680 GCA_964392855.1 uncultured Sphaerochaeta sp. | reverse complement strand
AAAGGCCTGCATACTGTTTTAAAGCCCGCAGTCAAAGCCCTGCAAGCTGAGGGACTGGATATCAGGCTGGAGCTGGCGGATCGTCAGCGCAGGCTGATTCCCCATGAGGACATGCCGGAGTATTACGCCAAGCTGGATCTGTACGTATGCCCTTCAAAAATTGAAGGTACGCCCAACCCGGTGTTGGAGGCAATGGCCTGTGGCGTGCCGGTGATCTCGACGGATGTCGGTGTGGTTCCCCAGGCATTCGATGATGCAGGCCTTACCGATGCTACCATCTCCGTCTCAAGCGACCTGAACGAGGAGATCGTGCAGACACTCATCCATGACGAGGTGCCCATCGACAGCTGGGGCATCGGCACACACCTGGTGACCGGAGGCAGACAGTCGGCCCTCAACGGCGTCTACAAACTCGCAGCAAAAGAGGACAGCAAGGGGAATCTAGTCCCTACGATGAAGATTTCCAACACCTACGAAAAAACCACCAACCCTGGGGTAAAGCAGGTCTGGAGATTTTTCGACCATGAAGGTGGTGCCCTAGCTGACCTGATCGCCTTGGAGAAAGAGCACATCACCACAGGCAAGTCGTATACGTTCTTCCACCCTTTCTCTGAAGTTGATTTCTTTGAAATGCTTCCCGACCACTATGCAAAGTGCATACCACTGCTCACCCTGAAGGTGAGCGGGGGCAAACGTGTAGGGCCCAAGCCCACATTACAGGAAATCCAGGCGTTTTCCATCGAGAACATCAAGGATTTCCACAAGACGTACCTGCGCCTGATCAACCCACATATCTACAAGGTGAGCCTCTCTGCCAAACTGAAGAAGATGAAGATGGACCTCTTGGTAAATCAAAGGAAAAAGGCCAAGGAAGATGTAGGGCCCTAAATTCGTTCCACCCGGTACCGGAGCACTGTCTTCAGCTGCTCCGGTTCTGTTTTCTTGGGGTTTGAAAGGTATATTTCACGATGGGTCGCATCAAGGCGCTGCACCTTGTTCTTGAGGCAGAACCGATCCATCCTCTCAAAGGAGCGGTTTTCCTGGGCATAGGGGCCGATATGCATCATGGTGACACAGAGCCCATCCTCGATATGCTCAAAATATGCATCCTTCACAGAGACACCCTTGGAAAAGCTGCACCTTTCAGCAACCTTGGTGAAGATCTCCTCGGTGACGAACGGAGGCTGTGCAATCATGCTCTTCCAGCGCCAAGAATCGCGGTTCTCAACCTCGATGGCACTGTAGACCCCCTCTAGGGGAGAGACCACAAACCCCTGATACCAAGGCTCGCCCTTGAAGCCGATCTTCAGCTCATAGCTGAGCTCATACAGCAGTTCAACCGCCTCATCGTAGGCCTCATCAAGGGGCAGCCCTTCACCTTCAACGACAAAATAGGGACAAGAGGGCACACGGACCAGTGAGGGCTCCGTCTTGGGCGAATAGAGCGTCTTGAACAGTTTATTGCGATCGAATTTTTCCATGGTCGACTCCTACACACATGCGATTATGGCCTTGGCGATAGCGAGGGCAACCTGTTGCCTCCACGCTGGAGAGATGATGGCCCTAGCCTCATCCTCGTTTGACAAGAAGCCCAACTCCAGCAGGACCGAAGGGACTCGGCTTGCATTGAGCACATAGAGGTCCCTCTCTTTTATCCCCCTGTTACGGGAGGTGAGCATC
>CAYMRN010000453.1:0-1699 GCA_964392855.1 uncultured Sphaerochaeta sp. | reverse complement strand
GCTGGGTTCATAGGACTTTACTTCGGGCAACAGCAGGGGAAGCTGCTCTTCGGTGAGGGGCACAGTACCACAGGTGGGACAGTGCACCAAAGGAATTGGCTCTCCCCAGTAGCGCTGTCTGCTGAAAACCCAGTCACGAAGCTTGTAGTTGGTGGCTCGGGTCCCGAGCTTGTTCTCTTCAAGCCAAGCGAGCATTTTCTCGATGGCATCCTCTTTGTTCAGCCCATCGAGGAAGTCGCTGTTGACGTGGGTGCCGTCTTCAGTCCAGGGCTCGTGCTGTACATCAACTTCGCTTTTCAGCACCTCTATGATGGGGAGGCCAAACTTCTTGGCAAACTCCCAGTCACGGGTATCGTGGGCAGGGACAGCCATGATGGCACCTGTCCCGTAGCTGATAAGCACATAGTCTGCCACCCATACGGGGATCCTCTTGTTGTTGACAGGGTTGATGGCATAGCTGCCGGTGAAGACTCCTGTCTTCTCCTTTGCAAGGTCTGTCCTTTCAAGGTCGCTCTTATGGGCAGATGCATCGATGTAGGCTGCTATCTCAGCCTTCTTGCTCTCAATGGTTAGCTGGTCGACTAAGGGGTGTTCAGGGGATACTACCATGTAGGTAGCACCGAAAAGGGTGTCTGCCCTGGTTGTGTAGACCTCCAGGTGTTCGTCACTGTCCTCTATCCTAAAGGATACGCTGGCACCTTCACTGCGACCGATCCAGTTTCGCTGCATGTGCTTTACCGATTCCGGCCAGTCAAGGCTGTCCAGGTCTGCAAGCAACTTGTCCCCATACTCGGTGATCTTAAGCACCCATTGGCGGATGCTTCTTCTCACAACCGCTGTGCCGCAGCGTTCGCACCTGCCTTCCTTTACCTCTTCATTGGCAAGGCCTGTAAGGCACTCTTCACACCAGTTGATGGGGGTGTGGGACTCGTAGGCAAGGCCCTTGTTGAACAGTTGGATAAAAATCCACTGGGTCCAGCGATAGTAATCGCTGCTGTGGGTCGATATCTCACGATTCCAGTCATAGCAGAAGCCCAGGCTCTTGATCTGGGAGCGGAAGTTGGCGATGTTCTTCTCGGTAGTGACCTTGGGGTGTTTTCCTGTCTTTATGGCGTAGTTCTCTGCAGGAAGCCCGAAGGAGTCAAAGCCCATGGGGTGCAGGACGTTATAGCCGTTCATCCTGAGGTACCGGCAATAGATATCGGTAGCGGTGTACCCTTCAGGATGCCCTACATGCAGGCCCGATCCTGAAGGATAGGGGAACATGTCCAAAACATATTTACGTTTTTCAGGGGGAAAGGACTCGTCTTCTGTAACGGCAAAGGTCTGGTTCTCTTCCCAGTACTGCTGCCACTTGGTTTCAATCTCTTTGAAAGGGTATTTGCTCATAGGAGCAATAATACATTTGCAGCAATGTTAGGTCAACGCCAAACGCTCACCAATCATAGGGTTGCATCGTCTATGGAGGGTGAAAATTCTACTTCTTCAACCCTATTACCCTGCATTTTCATGATCCTGAAGGTCCCTATGGGGGCCTGAAGCACATCGTCGACCTCAGGGATATCCCCGGTAAGGCTCATCAGGTAGGCCGCTACGGTACTGGTTTTTGCCCCTTCATGCTCATAGTGCAGGGAGAGTTCGTCGACAAGTTGGAGAAAAGGTGTGTCAGCCATGACCAGGTAGGTCCCCGGTCTCAGCT
>CAYMRN010000452.1:0-1709 GCA_964392855.1 uncultured Sphaerochaeta sp. | reverse complement strand
CTGGTGAATACCTCACGGGGAGCCCTTGTCGATAGCCAGGCCCTTCTTGAGGCTATCAAGAGCAGGAAGATAGGCAGTGCTGCCCTGGATGTCTACGAGGAGGAAGGGGAGCTCTTCTATGAGGATAGGAGCGCTACACTCTTCGATGATGATACCCTGATGTTGCTCATTGCCATGCCCAATGTACTGGTGACCAGCCATCAGGCTTTCCTTACCAATGAGGCTTTGCACAATATTGCAGAGACAACCCTGATGAGCGTGCGTGACTTTGCCGAAGGCAAGGTCATGCCCCATGAGATCTGCTACCAGTGCGATACCTGTAAGAAGGTGCCTAACCAGCGCTGTTTTTGATCTCCTTCAGGGCCCAGCTCTGGTCGATTCGGAGAAGGAAGCCCGGTTTTAGGGTAAAAGCCTCTGCTGTCTTCAGCAGTTGTGTGTAGAGACCATCCGAACACTGGATGGTCTCTTCCATCTCGCCCTTCTCGTTGAAAAGGGTGAAAAGCAGTTGCCCTTGCGCAACCTGCTGGTCAGCATAGAGCAGGGTGTATCCAGGCCTCTCCATCTTCATGATCAGGTACATCTTGCACAGTTCGATGGTCTTGTCATCGAGGCCTGCATCAAGGAGCAAAAGCTTCTCCTTCAGCTGATCGGAACTGTTGACCAACCTCAGTGTCTCAAGCTTTTGCACCTCTATTGAAGGTTCTGGTATTTCAGTCAGTGTGCTATCAGGGGCAAGCAGTACGGCAAAGGAAGCGTCCTTGTCCAGGACAAGCATCTCGTGGCTAACTGCAAACTGATTGTTGCACTTTGTGCAGCGCACACTGAAGAGGGAGTCTGTTAAGAGACCCAGCTTTAGTGAGGGATACTCTACAAGGTCAACTACAGGGTAGAGGTTGTGGTGCTGTTCACTATTGCAAAAGGGACATCGAAGCATAGCTTCTTGGGTTTTAGGCGTGTTCATGCTGATATTCTACCAATAAGAAGGAAGAAAGGGGAGGAGGAAGAGTATTAAGCAAGGTTTCACCGATAGGAAAAAAAAGCGGACAAGGCTTACACCCTTTCCGCTCTTTTCGGTTGTATTTCCCAAGCACAATACTCAAACGCATTGCGTCCTGGTCAAGGTATCTTTGCATTAATCGTCGATAAAATCCCCTTGGTCTTCTTCATCTCTGCTTCTCAGCACCAGCTTCTTCTTAGGTGGAGCCACCTTTACCACTGCCCTATGCTTGATAAGGAAACAGTAGTGAATCTTTGGATTGCGGGCAAAGTCATCACCGATGGTCCTCGCTGTGATGTCTTCCACATCGAATTCATCGATGAGGCGCTCATCCATCTTGAACTTGCGATAGTTGCAGCTGAAGATAAGGGTCCCCTTGGGATCGAGGTGCATCATGCATGCCTTGATCAGGCGTACATGGTCACGGTCCACATCAAAGCTTTCCCGTCCTGTGCTGTTCGAATAGGTTGGGGGATCACAGAAGATCAGGTCGTATCTGTCGTAGGTATCAAAGAGGAACTGCAAGCTGTCATTGCGGTAGAAGAAATGGTTCATCTGGGTATACCCGTTGAGCTCCATGTTCTTCACTGCCCAGTCCAGATAGGTCGTAGAAGTATCGACACTGACTGTGCTCAGGGCTCCGCCTTTTGCTGCCTGTACGGTAGCAGAACCGGTGTAACAGAAGAGGTTGAGGAATCTCTTCCCCTCAGCC
>CAYMRN010000451.1:0-1712 GCA_964392855.1 uncultured Sphaerochaeta sp. | reverse complement strand
CGCATCATGCGGGAATGGTCTTTTCCAGTGACCTGTTCTCCTCCTACAATGCCTTAGGCGAAGATAGCTGGAAGGCTTGGGCACGCATGGGAGCCCTTGCCCAGGATATGGAGACCTACGCCCTCTATGCTACAGCCGCTTGGTGTGGCAAGCGCGCCCTTTCCATCCTTACCATGACAGACTGTTGTGTGACAAACACCGGTCTTCCGGATACTAAGAGGATGACAGCCCTCTATCCTATGATAGAGGTCGCTCTGGCTACAGCTTGGGAGGCTTTATGACATTTTTGGAAGCGATGCAGGGACGTTTTGCCTGCAAGCTCTACTCTGATACGAGGATAGCTGAAAAGGATATCCTCTCCATACTGGAGTATGGGCGGCTTACGCCAACCTCCTTTGGACTTGAGATGTGGTCTTTTCATGTGGTGGAGAATCAAGAGATGCGAAAGCGACTTTTCCATGCCTGCTTTGACCAGACTTCAGTATTGAGTGCCCCCTTGAGCATCATAATCCTTACAAGGCCCTCATCATACCTGCATCCTGACGGGCCTTCGGTCAAGGCTCGAGGGGTTCGTTTTCCAGGTGAGCTCTCCCTTTTTGTCGAGGACTACCGCCCGTATTATGATTTCCTGGTCGAAGAGGACCGCCTGGAGTGCTGGTCACGCAGCCAGGGCTATCTGGCTGTGGCAAACATGATGACAGGGGCAGCAGATATGGGTATCCAGAGCTGTGCCATTGAAGGCTTTGATGAGGAGGCGGTACTCGCCCTGCTTGGTATTGATAAGGAGCAGTGGCTCGTCTCCATGGTCATTCCTTTCGGATATCCTGCTGAGCCTGCACGACCTAAGATTCGTGCAAGCTTGGAGGAGCTGGTGGTGCGTTACCGCTAGTCTCAGGCTAAATTACGCAGTGCTTGGTCAATGAGAGACCAGAAACGGGTGGTGTCTGCCTTCTTGGCAACGAGGACGCCACCTTCCTTACAATCCTTGCCCCTCAGCGTTTTTCCGTAGGTGGCCTCATCAGCAAGTTCCACTGAGACCTCATGCCTTTCGTAGGAGAACGGGGTGGGGTCTATCAGGTAGGCAATGCAGAGGGGGTCATGCATGGCAGGATGGCCGGCGCCCTTTCTTTGGTAGTTGGCCATGTAGGTATCCATACAGTCACAAAACAGCTTTGCACTCGCACCTTCGAATGTCTTGTAGCGAGCCAAGGCCTCAGGGGTAAGGTTGACCTTTGTGGTACAGTCGAGGGGGAACATCACCAAGGGGGCACCGCTGGAAAAGACTATCTGGGCGGCCTCGGGGTCAGCATAGGTGTTGAACTCAGCATCTTTTGTCACATTGCCGCCAACAAACGAGCCTCCCATGAGGACAATCTCCTTGACGAGGCTGATGATTTTAGGCTCGGCCTGCATGGCAAGCGCTATGTCCGTCAGAGGCCCGACAGGGACGAGGGTTATCTCACCGGGATTCGCCATGATGGTGTCAATGATGAAGCGGATGCCGCTTCCTTCTTGCACCTGCTGGTGTTTCCTTGGCTGGAAGATAGGGCCGTCGAGCCCGCTCACTCCATGGAAATCCCCTGCATGGACCCGGTCCCTCTTCAAGGGCTTGGAAGACCCTGCATAGACAGGGGCTTGTATGCCCACCACTTCACAGACATTGAGGGTGCTCTCAAGGGTTCTGTCCAACCCAACATTGCCCGCTAGCGCAA
>CAYMRN010000450.1:0-1712 GCA_964392855.1 uncultured Sphaerochaeta sp. | reverse complement strand
CACCATCATGGAGCTGGGGACATCGGCCCAGATCGTACTCATCCCCATCGAGGGTGAAGGACTTGCAAACCTCATCAAGAAGTATCCCTTCTTTGTGCAGGCCACGATCCCTGCCGATACCTACAACACAAAGAGTGACATTGTCACTGCAACGGTGCGTAACATCATGATAGTCAACGAGAACCTTCCCGTCGACGTCGCCTATGACCTTACCAAGGGGATCTTCGAAAACATCGAGGATATCCAGGCTTCCCATGCAACGGCAAAGAAGCACATCACTTTGGAAAACTCTCATCTCGGGGTAGATATTCCCATGCATGAGGGCGCTGCAAAGTACTATAAGGAAATAGGCCTCAAATAAGGGGTATGGCAGGCAGGCAGAAAACCATTTGGCTTACCGTCCTCATCATGGTGATGGGGATGGTAGGCCTTTTCCTCCTATTCTTCCGCTTTGGGACTATACAGGTGATCACCCTCTCCCACCAGGAGAGCGGCAAGATATTTCTTGAACAAGAGACAGAGGCACAAGATCGCCTCACCTTCAACTGGATCCACTCCTTTGAACTCATCCCTTGGGTGGAGGAGTACACCATAGAGGATGACAACACCTTTATCCTGCATACTATCAGGGTTGCGGGCTTTGGTGCGGGCATCCCTGAGAACAAGGGAGAGGTATCCTTTGAAGAGGGAATGGTGGTAATGCGAAACATCAACCAAAAGTTCGATCAATTTTCATGGATCAACTCACAGAGTGCATTGGTTTCCATCACGATCAATGATAAGGTCCTGATACAAGGTTCCGATCTTCCCCACCACCAAAGGCTAGAACTAACATTACAAGGAAAACGAGCAATATGTCCAAGATTCCCCTCGAAACAGTACATGCACCCTTAAGCGATCACCAGCAGGAGCTGTTGGAAAAATTCGCCCGGGAGTCCAAGGTAAAGAAATTTGACAGCCATCTTTTGCAAGAAGGTGTCTACTATGCTGCCATCGGCATAGCCCTCTATCATTTCGTCACCTCCTTCATCGGCTATCCTGCTACACACCTGCACCGCTCCTTGCACGTGGCTCTGATGCTCGCAATCACCTTCTTCATGTACCCTTCCCACAGGAGGGCAAGCAGGACAAAGATGGTCTGGTATGACGTGGCCTTGGCTTTGGGATCCCTTGCAGTAGCCGCCTATGTCTGGGGAGATTACATCAACTTCATCAACAGGATGGGAAGCCCCAGCCTGATGGATGTCATCATGGGCACCCTTCTGATCGTCTTGGTGCTAGAGGCCTCCCGAAGGATCTCAGGATGGCCGCTGGTCATCCTGAGCCTGCTCTTCATCCTCTACGGACTGGTAGGGCGAAACCTACCGGGAATCCTGATGCACCGTGGCTACAACTGGAGCAAATTGGTAAACCATATCTTTATCAACTCAGAGGGCATCTACGGCACCTCCGTAGATGTTGCTGCCTCATATATCTTCCTGTTCATCCTATTCGGCAGTGTGATGAACAAATCAGGCATGGGCAAGTTCTTCAATGATTTAGCACTGGCCTTTGCCGGAAGCTCCAAAGGAGGGCCGGCAAAGGTAGCAGTCATAGCATCAGGCTTTTTGGGGTCCATCAACGGCTCTGCCGTAGCCAATGTGGTCACCACCGGGGCCTTTACCATCCCCCTAATGAAAAAGACCGGCTACAGCCGGGAGTTTGCAGGTTCC
>CAYMRN010000449.1:0-1715 GCA_964392855.1 uncultured Sphaerochaeta sp. | reverse complement strand
CAGTACAACCAGTAGACAAGAGCAGAACAGATGATTTGGAAGAGGCCTTGCTTGCCAAGGCGATGCCACCCGGAAGCTTAGGGGATTTGGCCCGTCTTGCCATCAGGATCGCCCTCATCACCCCGAGACCTCTCTGTAGGCTTGCTCTTCTGCTATGTGCAGCAGACCACGGCATAGTTGCTGAAGGGATAACCCACAGCCCCCAGGAGATAACCGCCCAGCAGTGCATGAACTTTGCAAAGGGTGGAGGGGCGTGTGGTCTTTTTGCCCGTTGTCACGGGGTGGATCTCTCGGTTATCGACATGGGCGTGAACTACCGGTTCTCACCCTCTGATGGTATTCTAGACTACTGCCTGGGTCTTGGGACTGAGAACTTCCTCCATACAAATGCTATGGAAATAGAGCAGTGCCTCTCCGCCATGGAGATAGGGAAAACCCTTGTCCGCAAGAAAAAACATGCTGGTTTTGATTCCATCGCCTTTGGCGAGATGGGGGTGGGAAATACCGCAAGTGCCAGCGCCATCGTCAGTGCCCTCACCGGCTTGCAGGTAAAGAAGGTCACCGGCAGGGGCAGCGGCCTGAGCGATGAGGATTTGAAACATAAATGTATCATCATTGAACGGGCTCTCCTAAAGCATCGCTCCCGCGATCCTTTGCAGGTGCTCGCCTCCCTAGGTGGCTTTGAGATAGCGGCCATTGCAGGGGGCATCATAGAGGCTGCTTCGCTGTCCATGCCCATCCTCCTCGATGGTTTCATCACCACAGCTGCTGCCCTGGTCAGCTGTGCCTTGGAGCCTCATTGCAAGGATTACCTCATCCCTTGCCACCTCTCCGCTCTTGAAGGCCACGACCTGCTCCTGTCCTATCTCGATCTTCCCAAGCCTCTGCTGTCCCTAGGGATGCAACTAGGTGAGGGGACAGGTGCCCTCACCGCTTGGCCTATCATAAGCCAGGCGAGCAGGATCCTCTCCGAGATGACCAGCTTTGCAAGCGGTGGTGTGACAGACAGCACAGCCTTGCTGAAGGAGAAGGGGATCTTGGTATGAGAATTGGAACAACCAGCTATATACTTGCTGATGACATCCTTGCCAACGTCCGCTATCTCGCCCCCCTAGTCGATGATATCGAGCTGGTGCTGTTTGAAAGCGAAGGGGAGCACAACCTTCCCACTCAAGCCGTCATCAAGGAGCTGCGGCAGCTTGCCTTGGAGCATGAGGTCACCTATACCGTTCACTTCCCCCTCGATGTCTATCCAGGCTCGCAGGACAGGAGGATGCTCCAAAAAGCTTTGGATACCTATATGAAGACCCTAGAGCTGACAAGCGCTTTGGACCCGTTTGGGTATATCCTGCATCTGACCCCTGATGAGTATGGGCCCATACCCTCTCTTGATATCCCTGCCTGGCTCGCCTCACTCGATGAGAGTGTGAGCCGGTTGTTGGAATCTTCGCTCATCGATAGCCAGATGTTCTGTGCAGAGACCTTGAGCTACCCCTTTGAGTTGGTACAAAGTCTCGTTGACAAACATAATTTGGCCGTCACCCTGGATATCGGGCATGTCTGGATGATGGGCTATGATGCACAAAAGAGCTGCTCCTCCCTGCTTGCAAATACCCGAGTCTGTCATCTTCACGGCGTTGATAGCTCTTCTAGGGACCACAGGAGCCTCTATGAGGGAGATCCCTCCCTCATAGAGGGTTTCCTCTCCTCCTTGG
>CAYMRN010000448.1:0-1726 GCA_964392855.1 uncultured Sphaerochaeta sp. | reverse complement strand
GCAGTTACCACCCGGCTGTTACGGCTGATTGCTGCTCCCCCACAGGCATTTGATGAAGAGATACTCAGCGAGCTCGGAGTCATCAACTCCCAGTTCCATCAGCACATACAAACAGTGCGCTACGGCATCGCAGAACTCCTTCCCTGGATGCCCTTGCTCAGTGAGATGCCACCAGAGCTCCAGAAAGGTGAATATGAGGCTCTGCTTGCCGAGTTGCAAGATAATCTTCCAAGCGTGTTTGCATTGCAAGACCATCAGGCTGTTACAGAGCCGGCCATTGCCTCTATTAGCGCTTTGCAGGACAGCATCAAGGATGATCCTGACATGCAAACCGATTTGGAAGGATCACCTGGGCGTTGGCTCGATCAGGTAAAAAATGCAGTATTGGTTTCCCAGAAGAATGCCCAGGAGATTCTCGGGCGGTATAGCAAGCTATCAGCGTTAGCCGACAGATTCGTAGAAGAGATGCAATTTGGATTCCTATATAACCGCCAGAAACGAGTTTTCCACATAGGCTTCAATCGCGATACCGGAGTGCTGGACAACAACCACTATAATCTCTTGGCATCGGAAGCACGTATAGCCTCCCTGGTTGCAATTGCGAAGCAGGAAGTTCCAGCCTCGCATTGGATGCACCTCGGCAGGCCGGTGACCCGGGTAGAAAACATCACTACCTTGCTCTCTTGGAGCGGTACGATGTTCGAGTATTTGCTTCCATCACTGTATTTGCGTTCGTACTCAGGGACATTGTTGGCAGACAGCACCAGAGGGGCTGTCAACCATCAGATTGCCTATGCCAGATCCAAAGGTGTTCCCTGGGGCATTTCCGAGTCCGGGTATTATCGTTTCGATGCAGGAAAAACCTATCAGTACCATGCGTTTGGTG
Organism: uncultured Sphaerochaeta sp.; assembly: GCA_964392855.1. Classification (GTDB taxonomy): domain Bacteria; phylum Spirochaetota; class Spirochaetia; order Sphaerochaetales; family Sphaerochaetaceae; genus Sphaerochaeta. The sequence goes on along the minus strand of CAYMRN010000448.1, from coordinate 840 downwards.
TGCCCGGCCTGGGTTTCAAGCAGGGATTGGCAAACGACCTCGTCATTGCCCCCTATGCTTCACTCATCGCACTGGCTATCAGGCCACGCTCTGTCCTCAGCAATCTCCGAACGCTGATAAAACTCAAGATGTTCGGTTCCTATGGAATGTATGAATCCCTTGATTTTACCAAGAGTCGACTTATGATGAACCAAGAGGCAGCTATTGTTAAAGAATATATGGCCCATCACCAAGGCATGATCTTTATGGCACTTACCAATTACCTCTACGATGACATAATGGTAGATCGGATGCATCGGGATCCCCGTATCCAGAGTGTCGAGCTGTTGCTCCAGGAACAGGTGCCTCCGATCAGCGCGATAGAAGATATTGATGCAGAAGAAGTTCATGATTTTCCTGACCCTGAAAAAGAAATCCACGGCATCGATGCCTGGAATGTTCCGGTTGCTACCACCATCCCACAACTGCACCTGCTTTCCAATGGCAGTTTCCGTGTGCTTATTTCCGCCATGGGCGGCGGATACATCAGTTGGCGTGACAGGGATATCACCCGTTGGCGGCCTGATACCGTATTGGACAACTGGGGCAGCTGGGTATATATCCAAGATCTGGATAGTCCCAGCACAGCTGACAGGTCATTGTGGTCAGCTGCCTTCCTGCCCTCCAGGGAAGATCCTGAGAGTATGCAGGTCTTTTTCCATGCGCATATGGTCTCCTACCGGCGCATGACAAACCAGGTGGGATCTCTCATGGAGGTTACTGTCTCTCCAGACGATCCTGTGGAAATTCGCAAAATCCATCTGCAGAATTTCAGTGAGAACCCTCGCACCCTGCAGATAA
>CAYMRN010000447.1:0-1730 GCA_964392855.1 uncultured Sphaerochaeta sp. | reverse complement strand
CAAAAAAGGAGTCCCTTCCATGGAATGTTCCTAAGATGAACTCTGAGGTTGTCTCTCTGAAGCTGTACAGCAAATCCCCCTGATGATGGTGTCCTGCGAGGTAGAGCATCCCCTTGTTCGTAACCATGAGGCTGATGATATTTTCTCTTTCTTGCATATCGCTCAAGACAAAGTAGACCAACGATGGACTACCGTAGAGAGGAATATGCGAGAAGAAAATCTTGGGCCGACTGTCCTTCTCCACAGCATTTCTCAATTCTCGCATCTGAGTCCTTCCCAACGTCCTGTTTGCCGTATTCAGGAGGTAGAAGGAGACCCCTTTATGGGCCATCGCCTGATAGCTTTTCCCTACATATGTTTTCCAATCAGCAAGATGATTGGTAGAGGGGCGGATATCATGATTTCCTTTGACAGCATGGGTTGTGATGCCTTCCTTATCAAGTTTTTCCTTATAATCTGAAAATGCCTTGAACTCCTCAGTAGCGGAGTTCTCTGTTATGTCGCCTAGAGTTATCATACGATCAAGATGCTTTTCTGCCTTTGTGACATCATGGTTTTTCTGATATGCTTGTATCCACTCAAAAAATACCTCTTCTTCATAATAAACCCCACTGTCAGCGCGACTGAAATGCTGGTCTGAGGTAAGCAGCAGGGTAAAGGAAGAAGGCGCCTGATCTTTTTCGGTGATGATAAAACTACTTCCGTCATCAGAAACATTTTTTATGTCAAAAAACTGCAGGTCTGAGAGGTCACAGGAAGTGAGTAGAGTAAGTAGTAGCACTATAGGTAGGATTCTTCTCATAGCCATATCCCTGTCTGGTGCATCAGATGGTTTCTGCTCGTTGCATCAGTGTAGCATGCCGAAAAGGAGATCTCCCTTTCAGAGACAAAGCGGGATTCATTGGTGTAGTCACTGAGATGCACCAATGGTTTGACAACTACAGTCAGGTTCTCTGTAAGAGCTAGCGCTACTGCAAAACCATACCAGTTGGAAAGATTGTTCTCACGATGACAGAGTATGTCAGTAGTCACGAACAGGTGTACATACAGGCGGTCAAAGAAACCCTGGGTCACTGCCAGTGACATGTGGGGATCGATGTCCCAGAGCTTTCCATCATAGTTTTTTGACCAGCTGTATCTCCCATGTACCCCGATCCCTGCACTGATGTGGGTGGGGAAGTAGGTGAAAGGGGTGCTGGCTTTGAGGACATAAGCAGATACTATGGAGGTAGTTCCGTTGCTTATGCCATGGGAAAAATATGCAAGGTTGTTCAAAAGGAATCCGGTGAGTAAAGAACCATCACCATGAATCTTTTTTTGCCTATGCAGTGCTGTATTGGTTTCAGGATAGTGAAAACGGAAATTCGCAAAAGTATAGAGGTCTTCATTGCAAAAACCAACAGAGATTCTGCTACCATAGTTTTTGCTGTTGGAAATACTTTCGTTGCTAAAGAGACCCAACACATAAAGATTAGGCAGAGCAAAGAGCATATTAGAGCCAAATACGAGTAATGCGACTACAAGAGTTGACTGTAAGCGATAATTCATGAAAGGAATACTACAGGATAGAAAGGCATATGACAACTCTTATTTTTACAAAGAACCTTTTAATTGCAAACCATTGGTATATACTGGTACAAAGAAGAATTTATCATATGCATTTGCATATCCAGATCATCAGGGAGTAAACCATGAGCTTGCAAAAAGAGAATCCTCGTACCGCCCGCCTT
>CAYMRN010000446.1:0-1737 GCA_964392855.1 uncultured Sphaerochaeta sp. | reverse complement strand
TCCTATGGAGAGGTAGGCGTTCTTGACCATGAGATCCCCACCACTGAGAAAGGCTAGGCTCTCAGCGGTGATGGATGAATAGGCATGTTTCTTGTTGGTGGTGATGAAACCCTGGTCAAAGTAGATGCCATCACCTGATCCGCTGTAGGAGATGGTGTCTCCGGTGGTGAAGAAGCTCACCTCTTCACCCTCACTGTTTTTCCTCTTTGTGGTGGTTGTGCCTCCAGTGACCAGCAGGGCCTTGGAGATCCAGTTTAGCGTTACGATATCACCTGTCACCCTCTGCACGGAATCCTTGTCACCACCTTCCTCAAAGACGACCTGTCCAAAGGCAATGAGCAGGCTGTTCTCCAGATCAACGATCATCTTATCTGCCGACAGCTGTTTTGGCCGCTCATCATCCTGAAGGGAGAACTCCACAAGGGCAGAGCCCTCCAACACTACCAGCGAAGAGAGGGAACGGTCGTTGTACACCCGATCGGCATGGAGAATATTCAGGATATAGGTCTGTTTTGCAGAGGGCACATCCTCCAGGGAGATCTCCTTGATGCCGTGGTAGGAGTAGAGCAGAGAGCGCATCTCTTCGGCTGTGCCAAGGGCAAGATTTCTCATCGTGACCATTGCCTGCAGATCCGCTTCGCTTGCCTGAGCTATGGAGAGGGCCAAAAGCTGAGGATCCCCACCAGAAAGAGCGAACAAAGAAAAGGAACACCCCAACAACAAGAGTGCAACGCCTATCAGCCTTCTTAATGGTAACCGGTCAGTTTGTTTCATGGAGTATCTGTGAGAGATAATACCCCGTGAAAGAGTCTTTGCATAGGGAAACTTGCTCAGGAGTTCCGCTTGTGACTACCAGGCCTCCACCGTCCCCCCCTTCTGGGCCGAGGTCGATCAGATGGTCCGCCTGCTTGATGACGTCAAGGTTGTGCTCAATGAGCACTACCGTATTACCTCCGTCCACAAGGCGATTGATGACCTCCATAAGCTTTTTCACATCAGCAAAATGTAGGCCTGTAGTTGGTTCGTCCAGGACATAGAGTGTCTTCCCCGTACCATATTTTGACAGTTCGAGACTGAGCTTCACCCTTTGGGCCTCCCCTCCACTGAGGGTGGTTGCACTCTGGCCGAGCTTGATGTATCCCAATCCTACTGAGATAACGGTATCAAGCTTACGTTTTATGCGAGGAATGGCAGAGAAGAATTCTGCCGCCTCATCCATGGTCATCGCAAGGATGTCGGCAATATTCTTGCCCTTATACCTGACTGCAAGCGTCTCCTTGTTGAATCGCTTGCCATGGCAGACGTCGCACGTCACATAGACATCAGGCAGAAAGTTCATCTCGATCTTCAGCGTACCATCACCCTTGCAGTTCTCGCACCTTCCCCCCGATACGTTGAAGGAGAACCTGCCGCTCTTGTATCCACGGGCCTTGCTCTCAGGGAGGGACGCGTACAGGTCCCTGATGGGGGTAAATGCCCCCACATAGGTTGCAGGGTTGCTTCGAGGGGTCCTTCCAATGGGGCTCTGGTCAATGTTGATGACCTTATCAAGATGCTGCACACCGGTTAGGGAGGAGTATCCGTCAAAGTTAGGGTTTTTCTGGGCCAGCTCTCGCTTTACTGCAGGAAGGAGTACCTCGTTGAGCAAGGAACTCTTGCCACTGCCTGATACACCGGTAAGAACTATCATCTTGCCCAAGGGTATGTCCACATCTATGCTCTTGAGGTTGTTCTTAG
>CAYMRN010000445.1:0-1744 GCA_964392855.1 uncultured Sphaerochaeta sp. | reverse complement strand
AGGCTTTACCATGGTTCCGATGCGGACAATACCATCCTCATCGAGCTGTTCAAGCATCTTTTCACTTGTGTTGGGTATATCGCGGGTGAGCTTCTCCGGCCCGAGCTTGGTCTCTCGGATATCCGTGGAGAACTCCTTAATATGCACAGAGGTATAGATGTCATCCTTGACAACACGCTCACTGATAAGGACAGCGTCCTCATAGTTATACCCATGCCAAGGGACAAATCCCACCAAGATGTTACGCCCGAGGGCGAGGTCTCCATCATGGGTAGCAGGGCCATCGGCGATGACTTCACCCTTCTGTACATGCTGGCCAACCGAGACAATAGGCTTCTGGTTGAAGCAGGTGTCCTGGTTGGTCCGCTGGTATTTCTGGATGGCGTACTCACGTACCTCACCCTCGATAGCAGCGTCATCCTCAGCAATGACAATCTTGTCCGAACTCACATACGTGACGGTCCCTGCATGGAGAGCCTTCACGAGCACGCCACTGTCATAGGCGCTCTTGCTCTCCATTCCAGTACCCACGCGAGGAGCTTCAGGGAATTCCAAAGGAACTGCCTGCCTCTGCATGTTGGAACCCATCAGGGCACGGTTAGCATCATCATGCTCAAGGAATGGGATGAGAGAAGCGGCTACACTGATGACCTGCTTGGGAGAGACGTCCATATAACGAATCTCTGCAGGGGGTTTGGTGGAGTAGTCTCCACTATGTCTTACAGGGATCTCCTTGTCCAGGAATCTCCCCTCATCATCCAATTTGGCAGAAGCCTGTGCGATGAAGAACTTCTCCTCATCATTGGCATCAAGGAACCTGTACGTCTTGGCCACAACCCCATCGATCACCCTGCGGTAGGGGGATTCGAGGAATCCATGCTGGTTTACTCTGGTGTAGTTGGCCAACGAGACGATAAGGCCGATGTTCGGACCTTCGGGAGTCTCAATGGGACAGATACGACCGTAGTGGGTGTAGTGGACGTCACGCACCTCAAAGCCTGCGCGATCTCGTGAAAGGCCGCCAGGGCCGAGGGCGTTGAGCCTTCTCTTGTGGGTGAGCTCGGCAAGCGGGTTGACCTGATCCATGAACTGCGAGAGCTGGCTACTGCCAAAAAACTCCTTCACAGCAGCCACAATCGGCTTGATGGAGATCAGGTCCTGAGGCTTGACACTGCCTGTCTCAAGGTTCATGCGCTCTTTGGCAATGCGCTCCATCCGTGCAAAGGCACTCTTGAGTGCATTCTGCAGGAGCTCCCCTACAGAACGGACACGGCGGTTACCCAGGTGGTCGATGTCATCGACGTTCTCTTCCCGGATAAAGACCTTGATCAAGAATCCCATCGTGTTGACGATATCTTCAGTGGTGAGGACGGTCAGATCGGTGGAGGCATTCTCCTCCTCCTCTTCTGAGCCTGATCCAAACTTCTTGTTGAACTTATACCGACCGACTGAGCCGAGGTCATACCTACGGCTGGAGAAGAACATGTCAGGAAGGTCCTTCTCTGCTCGTTCGATGGCGATCATCTCCCCGGGCATGAGAACGCTGAAGATAGGGCTCAGCACATCTTCCTTGGTCGGTTCATCGTATCCCTCTCGGGTATATTTGGCATCCTCAATCTCAAAGCAGTTGAGGATCATGTCACTGTGCAAGGAATCCTTGTCACGCATGTTGATCAGGTAGAGGGAACTCACCTTCAAGGCGAGCAACTCATCAATCTCATGGGCGTGCAACTTGTCGCCGGCA
>CAYMRN010000444.1:0-1751 GCA_964392855.1 uncultured Sphaerochaeta sp. | reverse complement strand
GGTTGTCTTGGAGAAATGCCGCTGTCTTCTGAGTCCGCTCTCCAGCTTCGAACAGATGGAAGCCTCCGATAACACCAGCTATACGATCATCTTGGCAGACCTGGCGAGCATACTCGATACTGTTGCAGATGCCTGCATGGGAGCAACCGGTGATGATGAACAACCCTTTTTCAGTTCGCAGGGCCAATGCGCTGTCATCCAGTAGCGTATCAGGGACAAGGGTGCCATCCTCCATCCGTTCTCCCAAGGGTTCAGGATTCTCAAAATCATGAAGACGGGGGATCTCCCCTAGAAAGACAAGATTGCCTGTGATCCACACCGGGGTCGAGGATAGCTCCATCTCAAAGGCGCCTGTCAGCTTTTCAAGGGGCACGGTCAATCCGAATTGGTGTCCATCCTTTTGTTTTTCAACTACGGCCAAAGGGTGTGCTATCAGCTTTGTCTGTTGCGGCTTGGTTATCGCCAAGAGGTGTTCCAATCCGCCTGTATGGTCGCCATGCCCATGGGATAGGACCACACCATCAATGTCATCCAGGGCTATGTCCATTGCTTTTGCATTGCAGATGAAAAGATCAGAGGAGCCTGTATCGAACAGGATCTTTTTCCCATCGACTTCAATGAGGTAGCTGAGTCCAGCTTCCCCACGAAAGGGGGTTCCTACCTCAGTATGGTTATCAACTAAAACTGTCAGGCGCATAGGCACTCCAATACCAAACTACGAGTGGGACTAGAGAGAGAGTATCCCTTTAGGATCTGGAATTGAGTATGTATGGATACGATTCATAAGTCAAGGAACGTGAATATATCTGTTTTGAAGATAAATCCTAGAATATTTGCCTTCTTTTTTGTCAGCAGTAGCACGGTAATATATACAGGGGAGGTGCTTCATCTTGTGGCAAAGCAACAACCAAACCACAAAAACCTAGTAACATAGTATAATATTTGAATTTTGCCTCTCTGATATATTGCAACTGCTGATTATCTTTGGTATTACTGTATGAGTTAGCCTAAGCTAATATATCAATATGACTAGGTGGTACCACACTATGGCAATATCAAGAGCTCCTGTCCTTAAGCGATGCAACTATCTCGGGATCAACCCCTTGGTCCTTGGGTATACCCATACACCAAGCATCCGGAGGCAAGCTCCCAAGAGAAGACGCAAGCAGAGTGAATATGCCCGGCAACTAATCGAAAAGCAGAAACTTCGCTTTATCTATGGCGTACTGGAGAAACAGTTCAAGCTGATCTATGGCCGGGCTGAGAAGGCGAGCGGAAACACCGGTGAAAACCTGATCAGGCTCCTTGAGCTCCGTTTTGACAACATCGTATTTCGCTTGGCTCTTGCCGCTACCCGCAAAGAGAGCCGTCAAAAGATCAATCATGGACATCTTGTCCTAAATGGCAGGCGGGTCGATATCCCTTCTGTCACCCTGAAAGTAGGGGATGTCATCACAGTCAATGATAAGCACAAGCAAGCGTTTGTCTTGCGCAGGCTCTCCCAAAACAGGGAGATACCCTCATGGCTTCAGTTTGATGAGCAAGGGTTTGAAGCAAAGGTCGTCTCTCTGCCTCTGCGCAGTGACATTGATTATGATGTCACAGAATCAGCCGTAGTTGAGCTTTACTCGAAGTAGAGGCTAGTTCATATTTTTTTCCTCCCACAAGATTTGGCAAATGCATACCCTGACATATTCGCTATGGATGGGTGTGTCTTTTTGCTGATCGTTATACCTTGTTGGTGCTTCCCC
>CAYMRN010000443.1:0-1755 GCA_964392855.1 uncultured Sphaerochaeta sp. | reverse complement strand
CCGTTGCCAGATATTGGATCTTGCCATGGTCTGCTTGGCTGATCTTCTCGAAATTTTCATCCAACAGGGTGAAAGAGGAGTCTGTAAGCGAGAGGATATCAGAGCCGATATACTCCAGCTCATGTTCCTCCCTGATCTGGTTGCGCAGAACTAGGGCATATACACCCTCTTTGACCTGATCTCCGATGAAGCCGCAGAAAAGATAGTGCTGCAGGTACCCGCTGTCGGTGCTCTTGTCGATGGAGGTAGTGCCCTTGGTAGGGTCTATAGGCTCGCGCCCAAAGAAAAACCCGGTTGAGTACTCGCGGTGGCTGATGTTCATCAGGTCATCGCGATACGCCTTCCAGCTCGTATCATCGGTATGGACCGCATCGATGGCCTTACGATAGGCACGGGTGACTACCGCCACATAGTAGCTGCTTTTCATCCGCCCTTCGATCTTCAGCGAGTCGATGCCTGCATCATGAAGCTCTTGGATATGGTCTATCATGCAGAGGTCCTTTGACGAGAGGATGGTGGTGTACCCGTCCTGCTCGGCTATAGGGTAGTACACCCCTTCACGCTGTTGCTCTTCCAAGGCGAGGTCCCCGCCCGGCAACCTCTCCATGAGGCGGTAGTTCCACCTGCAGGTGTGCGAGCAGTCGCCTTGGTTTGCACTGCGGCCTGTCAGATGACTGGAAAGCAGGCACCGCCCCGAATAGGCCATGCACATAGCCCCATGGACAAAGGTCTCCAGCTGAAGGGAAGGAACTGCCTTCTTAATCTTCTTGATATCCTCAAGGGAGGTCTCCCGTCCCAGGATTACCCTGGAGAATCCCATCTGGTGGTACATGGCGGCGCTGCTGCTGTTGATGCAGCTAGCCTGGGTGGAGAGATGGAGCTCCACCTCATCCCCGATAGCTTTTTTCAGGATTGGCACCAAGCCTATGTCACTGATGATGAATGCGTCAAATGGCCACTTCCTTATCTGGTCGAGCTGACCTTTCAGCTCTTCCAGTTCTCTCTCCCCAAAGAGGATGTTCATGGTGCAGTAGATTCTCTTTCCGCTCTGCTCCTTCAAAAGCTGAACTTCAGCAAGATCACTCTCGCTGAAGTTCTGTGCATTTGCACGAAGGGAAAAATCAGTGAAGCCCATATAGGCGGCGTCAGCCCCATAGGCGAACGCCACCCGCAGCTTTTCCATATTACCCGCTGGGCTCAACAGCTCAACGCTCACTCAAGGCCTCCTTGACCGCCAGAGCCACTGCCTTGGAGATGGCGGCCACTTCTGTGGTGTCTCTCGCCGGCGTTGCAGGGATGACCGGCGCCATGGCCTTGCGCTTGTCGTCATCGGGGAAGGCATAGGATAGGACTTCCTGCATGGTGGAGACCAGGTGGAACTCTATACCCTTGGTGACCGTCTCGTCGAGCTTGTCCAGATCACGCTTGTTGAAGGTGGGGATGAGGATCGTATCGATCTTATTCCTCCTTGCGGCAAGCACTTTCTCCTTCAAGCCCCCGATGGGCATTACCTTACCCTTGAGGGTGGTCTCCCCAGTCATGGCCAAGTTCTTCCTGATCGTCTGGCCTGTTACCAGCGAGTAGAGGGCGACGGTGATGGTGATACCGGCTGACGGTCCATCCTTGGGAGTAGCTCCTTCAGGTACGTGAATGTGGATATCAGTTTTAGTAAATCTTTTTTCATCAATCTTTAACTCTTCAGCATGGGCTTTAACAAAAGTCAAAGCAGTTTGGGCTGATTCTTTCATTACTTCG
>CAYMRN010000442.1:0-1755 GCA_964392855.1 uncultured Sphaerochaeta sp. | reverse complement strand
CCCCTACCTTTGTGGACTGCGTAAAGCCTCCACAGGTGCCGATACGGATGATGGCCTTGACATCATACCCGGTAAAGAGCTCATAGCTGTAGATCCCACACGAGGGACCTCCCATGCCGGTAGCGAGGACACTCACCTCCTTACCCTTATACAGGCCGGTATACCCAAGCATATTGCGCACATCGGTAACAAGCCGTGATTCGGTAAGGAATTTTTCTGCAACCATCTTGGCTCGCAAAGGGTCGCCGGGGGCGAGGACAATGGGGGCTATCTCGCCTTTCTTAGCCCTGTTGTGAGCTGTCATCAGGAAGAGCCCTTCTCATAGGGTTTCCCTGCTGCGCGCGGGGCGAAGTTCTTGCCGCTGAACAGCACTAGGGCAACCAAGGTGGTCACGTAGGGCAGGATACTGAAGACCTCTGTTGGCAATACACGCAAGGCGGGGATGTTGTTCGCTATGATGGCAAAGGCCTGTGCAGCCCCGAAGAGGAAGGCCGCACCCAATACCCCAAGAGGTTTCCAGCGGCCAAAGGAGACTGCTGCAAGGGCGATAAACCCTCGTCCGTTAATGGTATTGGACGTGTACTGGATGGTCTGTGTAAGGACTACGCACCCTCCGGCAAGGCCTGCTAGGATACCGCTGGAGAGAACTGCGAAATAGCGCATCCTCTTTACGTTGATACCCACGCTCTCAGCAGCGCTCGGGTGCTCACCACAGGAGCGCAGGTGCATCCCAAAGGGCAGCTTGTAGAGTATGAACCAGGAGAGGACCACCACCCCGATGGCGATATAGGCTGTGGGGTAGATTCCCAGAAAATCAGTCTGCATCCCCATTCTGAACTCACGGGTACGGTCTGCGGAGAAGAGAATCTGTGAAGCAAAGATCGTCACCCCACTGGCAAGCAGGTTGATACCAGTTCCACTGATCGTCTGGTCCGCATTGAGGTTGATGGCCGCCACAGCGTGGATGAGGGAGAAGGCACCACCAGCAAAGGCTCCCGAGGTGAGGGCAAGGAGGATTGAGATCTGGTGAGGAACTCCCGCACTCTCCATCAGGACGTGTGCAGAGGCGGCAGTACATGCCCCGATGGCCATCAGGCCTTCGAGGGCTATGTTGACGACTCCCGACTTCTCACAGATCATGCCGCCGATGGCTGTGATGAGGATGGGTGCAACTATCATTAGTATTGAAGGGAACATTCCAAGTATCATGCTCATTTTACACCTACCTCCTTCTGCAGCGAACGTTTGTCCATGTACTCATGATAGAGTTTCAAGGCCGAACGCAAGGCGATGAAAATGACGATGAGGCCCTGGATGATAAAGGTAATCTCCTTGGGTATCTGTTTGCTCTGCATCAGAGCCTGTGCATTCTTGAGCATTCCAAAGAGGAAGCCTGCAAGCATGGTCCCCAAGGCAGTGGAGTTACCCACTAGGGCAACGGCGATACCTTCAAAGCCATAGTTGTCCATCCCCGAGAGCACTCGCCCATATTTGAAGGAGCCGAGGGCTACGATACCACCGGCAAGACCGGCGAAAGCACCGGCTATCGCCATGGAGAGGGCGATGCTCTTCACTACGGGAATGCCACTGGCACGGGCTGCCTCCTTGTTGAATCCTGTGGCACGCATGCCAAAACCGAGGCTGGTCTTCTCCATGATGAACCAGTAGAGGACAACAGCGATTATCATCATGAAGATGCCGTTGTTCAACATTGAGTTGTTCGTGATCCTCTGAAAGAAGCTGTTTCCTATCAAG
>CAYMRN010000441.1:0-1760 GCA_964392855.1 uncultured Sphaerochaeta sp. | reverse complement strand
CTTGTCCATATTTCTGTAACGTTCTCGGCTTTGGTCGCTCTTACCCATCCATTCTGGGTCTCGTTCATCTAGGGAAGCGAGCATCCTCAGATAACTTTCATACCTGTCGTGGTGTATTTTCCCATCCTCAAGGTGGCGCTTGACCTCGCAATCAGGCTCTTCGTTATGGAGGCAGTGGTTGAATGCACACCTCTTCGAAGGTTCGAGAAATTCCGGAAATGATTGGGCTATCCTTTGGGGATCCCCATGGGGGACCTGGATCTCCCGTACCCCCGGGGTGTCCACCAGGGTAAAGTCGGGTCCTTCTATCAACAGCGAGTAATTGGTGGTGTGCCTGCCCCGGTTATATTTCTCAGAAATATCCCCTATCTTCTGGTCGACTGAGAGAATCCTATTGATGAGGGTGGACTTGCCTACCCCGCTCTGCCCTATGAAGGCGACCGTCTTGCCCTTCAGGAGGGCAACAAACTCCTCAAGTCCCTCACCAGTGAGGGCACTGACGCCCCGTATGGTATACCCAAGCTTTTTGTATAAGGCAAAGCGCTCGAACTCATCCTCGGTAAGCAGGATGTCACTCTTGTTCATCGCTATCATCACATCCACATCGATGCAGCAAGCGATGACACGGTCGATGAACCTGGGCCTGAAGGGAGGGGCGTCGGCACTGCAGACACAGACTATCAGGTCCATGTTGGCGACAACTGTCTGGTTGATGTTTCCCTTGACGTTCCAACGCTGAAAGCTGTTGGAACGTTCAAGGCGCTCAAGGATGAGCCCTTCGGAGGTTCCGGTTACCACAAACGAGACCCTGTCACCTACTGCCAGGGGGTTGTACTCGCTCTTTCCGGTGTCCAGCTGTTTGCCCTTGATACGGCAAAGATAGTTCTTTCCGCCTTCCTGTACGGTGTATATGTTATTGATGCCTCGGTGGACAATACCTGTAAGTTGCTGCATAGGTATACTGTACTAGCAAAGGACCCTGCTTGACAACTCTCTGAGATTTGATACTGTTAGCCTATGTTTAACTTCCAGACTTGCAAGCAACCCAATTGCAGCACCTACATCTGTGCCGAAGGACCGTTTTGCTATCGTCACAGCCCGAACAAGGCGGCCCTCCATGAGTTTTGTGTAGCCTCCCTGCTAGGGGACTCTGATGTGCTTGACCTCTCTCTTACCGCAGGTGAGTTCGAATACCTGACCATCCCCAAGAAGGGGTTCATCTCCTCCAATATGGCATGGTGCACCTTCAGGGGGGTTGATTTCTCCGACTGCACCTTCATCACCAGCTTTTTCGACTTCTGCCTGTTTGAGGATTGCCGGTTCAACAACATCACCAGCAGGTACTCCATCTTCTCCGGAAGCAAGATGATAGGGTGTGACTTCAGCGGGTCGAACATAACGCACAGCAACTTTGTCGGGATCGACACGGTGTTCTGCAACTTCGGGGAATGCGACCTCTACTACACGAATTTCGGCGCAAGCTTCTTTCGCGATACGGACTTCATAGACAGCAACCTCAAGAAGGCTGACTTCTCCCATACGAACCAGCGACGGGTATCCTTCAGGTACTCCAACTACGAGGAGGCCCACCATTGAGGATATACCAGCATTTTTCTGTTGTAGGATTCTGCAACACCTATCTCATAGGATCAAAAAAGGGCAGTGATGCGCTGCTCATCGACCCCGGTCATGTGGACAACGAGCTGATACACCTGATCGAGTCCAACGAGTTCAAGCTAAAGCATGTGCTGCTTACCCAT
>CAYMRN010000440.1:0-1770 GCA_964392855.1 uncultured Sphaerochaeta sp. | reverse complement strand
GCACAGCCGCCCTGCCTTCTCTCATCTCGGTTGGGGCAGGAAAAGCCTGCATCAAGGCCTATGCGGTAGACACGCCTACCATAGAGTGACTCAAGATACTGGGCGTAGCCTCTCCAGCGCCTTGGCATCAGAGGATCTCTATCGCCAAGGAGACCTGACCGAGGAGGCTTGCACCAAAGCGTATGATGATATCCCCCAAAGGGGCCTGCAGTCCCAAGCCCACACTCAAGCCTGCATCAACATCAACAGGAGATGAGAACCAAAAGCCAGAAGGATAGGGAAGAGCTCTATACGGATCATAGCGGTCGATGACAGCCATCTTTGCTGAGACCTGCAAAAAGGAGTTGAATCCCAAAAAATCCCCTATGGCATGCTGGTAGATGGCCCCTGCAAGGGCAATGTCCCGTCTCAATGACCCTGCACTGTAGCCGGGAAACGCGCTCAGTCCGCCAAGGTCGACATAGGAGGAGAGCAAAGGATAGGGCAGGCGCATCATCGCCAGGTGGACAGCATATCCAACTGTTGTCCTGCGTCCGATCATGAAACGCTGCATCCAGGCAGCCTGCAGACCGAATACAGGACTTTCATCCAAGCCCAAGGAGGACTTGAACTCCCCGCGCACCCCTGTGGTGGCAAACGTTGATAGCTGGGTGTCCCACACCAGTGCGGCATAGAGGGAAGGGATGGTGAAAAACGAAGAGGTCGCCCCTGTACCATAGAGATAGACAAGATCCACCAAGCCTCCGAAATCCAGCCGTCCATAATCAAGGAACCTATAGTCAAAACTCAGGTCCACCGAAAAACCCTTGTCACGGGCCACCACCCTCTCTCCGTTTATCAAGCTGTTCTGTGCAGTGAAGCCACCGCCCTCATAGGTGAGGGAAAAGTCGAGTTCCAAGGAAGTGTTGGGGGAAGTGTAGAAGGGAAACAGTACAGAGGTCTTCAGCTTGGAAGTCTGCCCTAGGGTAGCCAGGATGTCCAAGGAGAAGTTGGAGTCCATCATATTGGAGATTCGTGCATTGATTCGTGCATCCGCTGTAAGCCACACGGTGCCTCCGGGTGTATTGTTTGCTATGCCGGTGCTTCCGGAGAGGCCCAAGCTTATGTTGGATTCGCTTTTCTTGGATGACTGGATGATCACTATCAGGTCACCCTTGCCCTCTTTGATGGAGGCCATCTGGTAGGTAGCCGATGCGAGGCGGTAGTGTTTCTTTACCAGTGCGAGGGAGTGGGTAAGTTCCATTCTGGTCGCCTCATCCAACGAGCGGCCAATGAACTCAGAAAAATGGGCCTGGTGTGGGATCTCGGTGGAGGGGAAGAGCGAGAGGTCAAGGACCTGAACGGCAGCTATGCGGGGATCACTTGCAAGGAGGTAGGTCCCATCGCGTTCCCTATCCTTGGGCTGAAGCTCTCTCTCCAGTCCGATGCGACGGGCAAGATCTGCAAACTCCCCCTCCTTTTCGTTGCAAGCCCGTTCCCCTTCCCTGATGATCTGCTCATACTTCATGAAATCGAGGGCAAAGATATCCGAAAGGTCGGGGCATATGAGAAGGTCCGCCAGATGGTGCTGGGGTACGGCTCCGGTCTGGGTTACCAGTGTCATGGTCTGCATGACCATGCTGGACAGAGATCCCATCACGCGCTGCACACTCTGGAGGGTCGCATTCACGTCACAGGCGATGACAATATCATATCCAAGGTCTTTGGCTACCTGTATCGGCAGGTTGTCGACTATGCCGCCATCGACAGCAAAACCGCCGTCAGGCTGTG
>CAYMRN010000439.1:0-1774 GCA_964392855.1 uncultured Sphaerochaeta sp. | reverse complement strand
GCAATCCCAGAAGGGGGAGCTCAGTCTCTGTCAAAGCGTGATCGAAACTATCAAGCGGGTTCTGCTGTACCCTGCGCTCGGCGAAGGACCAACCCACAAAGCGAACGCCCTTATGGTCAAAGTGCTCCCACTCCCCTCCCAAACCCAATATCCTGATGTGCGGACTCTCCTTGGCTAGGCTGGGAAATACTGAGTAGTCGTGATTCCCGCCAACCCCGATCACTTGGATGCCTGCCTCACCGAGCTTTCTCAGCCCGGAGAGCAACGGTCCGTAGGCCTCGAACCAGTGCTCTTCCTGTTCAACCACATCTCCGCTAAGTGTCAGGACATCGGCTTTTAGCTCGAGAGCCTTGCTGACGACGGCATCCCAGCTGGAGTGGCTCAGGAGGTTCTCCATGTAGGGGACTGAGGGTATCCTACCCATATGAATATCCGAACAACAAAGAATCTTCATACCACCTCCAGAATCCGAACCGGAGAAATGTCACCGGTACTAAGGATATGGTCACTATAGCACAAAACAGGGAGGAGATTCAGAATGATAGTACAGGGAAGAACCTGTATGATTTTTCAGTCTTGTCCGGTCAGCTTGACAAACACCTTAGACATACTTACTATATGCACATTGAATATAGTCATTGTGAATAT
The DNA here is from genome assembly GCA_964392855.1 of uncultured Sphaerochaeta sp. Lineage (GTDB taxonomy): Bacteria > Spirochaetota > Spirochaetia > Sphaerochaetales > Sphaerochaetaceae > Sphaerochaeta. The sequence goes on along the minus strand of CAYMRN010000439.1, from coordinate 1,126 downwards.
AGTAGGATACAGGGGGTACCGATGCAGCAGAAAGACTCTAGGTGTTGTACGAGCAAATACCAGAAGATGGAACGTTTTTTGGAGATAAGCCTGCTCATGCTCCTGTTCGACAAAGAGGGGTATGGCTATGGGCTTATCGAACAGCTGGAGGAATTTGGATTTACCAGCGATGAGATGAATATGGGATCGCTATACAGGAGCTTGAGGAAACTTGAAGACCAGGGCCTGGTCTCTTCTGTCTGGGAAGAGGCGAGCGCAGGCCCCAAGCGCCGTGTCTATACAATTACCGATCAGGGCAGGCTTGAGCTGCACAACTGGATTCCCATCCTCAAGGAGAGGAAAACCCGCATTGAGCAGCTGATCAGGACATATGAAGAGAAAACCTCTGGCTAGAGGCAATTGAAAAGGGAGAAGGAACGTATATGGCAACAAGTATCATCATCTATTCAATACTGGTCATAGCCCTGGTCATCTCGCTTGCAAAAAGCAAGGAGAAGACCAAGAAGGCGTGTAAGGTGGCAACAAAGGCCCTGCTCAAGACCGCTCCGGCCCTGTTGGCAATGCTTGGGATCGTAGGCCTGATCCTAGGCTTGCTTACTCCACAGAAGATATCAAGCCTGATAGGAGCTGAAGCAGGATTCTTTGCAACCATAACCGCTGCTGTGATCGGATCGCTGACACTGATACCTTCCCTGGTTGCCTTCCCTCTGGCCGGCTCCCTGTTGCGCTCAGGGGCTACGGTGATGACCATATCGGCCTTCATCACGACATTGGTGATGGTAGGGATCGTAACAGCACCTATGGAGATGAAGGTCTTGGGCAAGAAGTTTACCATCCTGCGCAATGGCTTGGGCATCATAGCGGCTCTGCTGATAGCCCTCCTTATGGGGGTGATCCTATGAAGAGCACGATAAAAAAATTCAGGCTGCCTCTGGCTGTCGCACTGCTCTACATCCTGCTGTTCACCTTCAGCCCAGACATGGCGGTTCGTTCCTCTCTGGTAACGTGGGAGTATTTTCTGGAGATGGTATTCATACTCCCTCCTGTTTTTATCCTCATGGGCCTGATGGAGGTCTGGCTGCCGAAGGAGAAGATCCACGTGTGGCTGGGAAACGATTACGGCCAA
>CAYMRN010000438.1:0-1777 GCA_964392855.1 uncultured Sphaerochaeta sp. | reverse complement strand
AGGACACCCCCAACATGAAGCTGATGGAGCTGCGGGCCCAGGCCAGGCGTATGAAGCTGGAGCACGATGTACAGATAATCTTTGTGGACTACATCGGGCTCATAGATGCTGAGGCTGATGCACGCATCCCTCGCCATGAGCAGATCTCCATCATCTCCCGTTCGCTGAAGCAGCTCGCTCGTGAGCTGGATATCCCCTTGGTCTGCCTGAGTCAGGTAGGAAGGCAAGCTGATGGGGTTGAGCCGAAGCTCAGCGACCTTCGTGACAGTGGCTCGATCGAACAGGATGCTGACGTGGTGATCCTGTTACACCGTGAGGTCGGGAAGAACCGCACCGACGATGAGGAAGAGAGGCGTAAGAACAACGTCCAGGAGACAAAGATCATCATGGCCAAGAACCGAAATGGTGAGACCGGCGTCTTCTCTTTGGCATTTGTCAGCAATATTGTCAGATTTGAGGAGATGGAGTACAGCCACAAGTATATCTCAGGGAACAATCCTAACGCCTGATGGTAAGAAAGTGGAGTACATCCGCATACCCGAGAAAAACAAAGATACCCAGTACTGTGACTATACCTACCAGTTGGAGAATCCAATAGGTCCTTGGTCGTATGCGCTTGCCGGTGATCCATTCATAGAGGGCGGTGAGCACCTGTCCCCCGTCAAAGGCTGGCAGGGGCATCAGGTTGGCCACAGCCAGGGAGATGCTTACCACACCCAGCAGATACCACAACGCCCTGAGGCCGCTGCCCTTGTTGCTCTCCAGTCCCAAAGAGGTTATGTCCCCGATCATAAGGGCCGCCCTTGCAGCCCCTGTGAACTCCTGCCGTACGTTTTTGCTCTCACCTCGGAAGAGGTACACAAGAGAAGTGAGGGTGTCCTCGGTTATCTGCAAGGCAGTGTTCCATCCGTTCCGTATGCTGAAAGGCGGGGCATCTACAGCCCTCCTTTCAGCCTCAAGGGAGAAATTCCACTCACCCTTTCCTCGCTCGTCCAAGTCAGGACGGAAGGAGAGCTCACGCTTGGTATCCCCCCTCTGTATGAGGAGCTCACTCCTCTCCAAATCCTTATCCAGGGCGACCAACAGGTCCAGGTCATTGGAGACAGCAATCCCATTCGCCTCCACTATGAGGTCACCCTTCGCTAGCCCTGCATTGAACTCTGGGGTTGCTGGGCGGACACTTCCTACACGAGGGGCCCTGATGACAGAGAGTCCATAGCGGTAGCCTTGGTCTGTTTTTTCTCCCCTCACAGTAACGAGATGGATTGTCCCTTCCCGTTCGACAGTAAAGAGTTGAGGGCCTTCACTTTGCAAAAGAAGAGCCTCAAGATTTTCCCAGTCCCGAATCTCCTCCCCATTGAGAAGCAGCACCTTGTCCCCTGTTAGCAGTCCCTGTGCATGTGCGGGGCTGCCAGAGCTGCCGAAAAGGGAGGGATAGTCATCAGTCATGGCGATGACAGGTTCTGTGGTGAGTACCTGATAGGGTATTGAAGCCAGAACAGCATAGAGTAGGATGGCGAACAGGAGGTTCAAGAGAGGTCCTGCAAGATAGGTGATCATCCTCTTCGCCGGATGAGCTGAGAATACCGACCCATCCTCTATGTGGGTGAACTGCTTGTCCCGCTGTAGGAGGGCAGCTTTGAGGTCGTCAGATCCTTTCAGGCGGCAGTAGCCGCCAAGGGGAAAGGCGCTGATCCTAAAGTCAGTACCCTTGTGCTCCTTGCCCCAGAGCCTGGGCCCTAGGCCAAACGAGAAGACCTCAACGTCTATGTCGCAT
>CAYMRN010000437.1:0-1785 GCA_964392855.1 uncultured Sphaerochaeta sp. | reverse complement strand
CCTGCTTATGACGCTCTTCACCCGGGTAGGGCCTGTCATAACGCTGGGCGCCCAGGTATTGAGGATAGAGGCATTCGCACAACCGGCCTTTGGCCTCTCCATCCTGGTGTTTGGGGTAATGCGCGGAGGCGGTGACACCAAGGGTCCGTTTCTCATCTCCTTAGCGGGGATGTGGCTGTTACGCCTCCCTTTGGCCTGGGTGTTGCTGAGGCTGACACCGCTTGGGCTTGCAGGCATATGGATCGCCATGATGAGCGACCTCATGCTCAGGGGCATGATCTGTCTCTACAGTTTCCGCAAAGGGTCCTGGCTCAGTAGTTGGAAACAGCCTCACTGATAGCGATGAACTGATCCCAATCGAGCTGCTCTGCACGCAGGCCGGCATCGACTCCACTTTCTTTTAGGATGAGGCCAACCCCATCCTTACCGATGCTTGCTCCGGTCTTTCCGCTTAGGAGGTTGTTCTTTATCGTCTTCCTCTTTTGTGCAAACAGGTCACGCACCACCTGGAGGAACACTGAGCGAAGAGCGGGTTCCACTAGAGGGGTGTCACGCTTTTGCATCGTGATGACCGTGCTGCCCACATTGGGTTCTGGGTAGAAGCTGCTGCCACTGATGGCAAAGATACTCTTCACCTCATAGTCCATCTGAGCAAGCAGGCTGAAAGATGACCAGGTTTTTTCCCCAGGCTTTGCACTCAGGCGCAAGGCTACCTCAGTTTGGAGGGTATAGACCATCCTAGGGGGAAGACACCCCGCCTCAAGGAGCCTTGCTATGACCACCGACCCTACATTGTAGGGAAGGTTTCCACAGATCCTATCAGGGGTTCCTTCGGACTCCCAGATCCCCTCCCATGTCTTCAGGACATCGCCTTCGATGAGGCGGAAGTTCTCATCATCACCAAAGGCCTGCTCGGTAAGGATGCGGCAGAAGCCGTGGTCTATCTCAAACGCAGTGACAAGGCAGCCCACTTCCAGGATATGCGCGGTCAGTGACCCGATCCCGGGACCAACCTCCCAGACCCTCATCGTAGGATCAAGGTCCAGACTTGTAACAATATTCTCCCGAATATGGCGGCTGAGGAGGAAATTCTGTCCAAACTTCTTGCTCAAGGCGAGCCCTTCCTTGTCAAGCAAGCCCTTGATGGCTTTCGGTGAATCGTATGCGAATTTCCAACTCATAGGAGTCTCTCCTTTTTATTAGCAAAGCCCGTTCAGCATAGCCAATAGAGGCAAGGAGCGTCAACACAGCAAAGAGATAGAAGAGGAATCCTCGCAACGTGACTCCACCGCCAAACAGTGAGCTTCCCCATGAGAAGAGAGCATGGAGCAAGCGCTGGAGGGCCCCCACCAGAGGAGAAAACCCCTTGCCAAAGAGGAGTACCAACAGGGAGCTGCCCATCAGGAAGAACATCAGAGGTGATGCCAAAAAGGCTATGAGGAGTCCTCCAATCTGCCAAGTGCCCCAAACGGCAAGGGTGGGGATTGCTGTAAAGAGAATTGCATAGAGGGAAGCGAAGAACGGCTCAAGGGCCTTGGGCCGGTAAAATGAGAACAGCCTGTTGCACAAAAGCCCCCCATAGGCAGCATAGCTGAAGAGGCATCCCATGCTGGAGACAGCTGAGGGGAACAGAGCAACCTGGATGCAGGCAGTTGCAAGAAAGGAGTAGTACGGGGCCATCCTCCCCTTGAGAAAGAGCGAGATGAGCGCCATCCCCATAGCACGGATCAAAGAGGGTTTGGGTCCCACCAACAGGACATACACTAAGGCTATTCCGACAGAAAA
>CAYMRN010000436.1:0-1791 GCA_964392855.1 uncultured Sphaerochaeta sp. | reverse complement strand
TAAAACCCCCTTTCCCTGTGTATGTCCAGACAAGACCCGAAGGGTTTGTCTATATGTATGACGAATTCAATGCCAAGATGGCCAAGTATGACCTTATCAAAGAAGAGGCCGTAAGGATTCTTAAGCTGATCAGACGTGATACAATAGACTTTTTCAATTTTGCCTTCATGAAGTCAGCGTGGGAACATGACAAGGAATATTTCGATAAGATTTCGTATAATATAGAGAAATTAAAGAAAGAAGGTCTAATCCGCTTTGCCTGTGCGGATACCTTCAGTGGTGAAGAAACATATCTCAAACAGATTGCTTCAGGAAGTTTTGATGTTGTATATATCAATTTCAACTTTGCTGACCACTGCGGTTCTAAAAAAGTGCTGCCTGCGGCAAAGGAGCAAGGCATGGGTGTGGTAGGCAGGGAAGCATTTATGAAAGGTGCGCTTTTCACTATGGCGAAAGAAGCAGAAATCGAGGATACCAATGCACTTGCACAAGCTGCTCTGAAATGGTGCTTCTCCTTTGATGAAGTATCAACCGTTTTGTACGGTACTGGCAAAGCAAAACGTCTAACTGATGCAGTAAAAATATTGGAAAACCTCTCCCTGACAGAAGAAGAATCAGCCATGATGGAAGCTATCAGGAAGACTCCTAGTTTCAAAGAGTATGAGCAGAAAAAAAATGCAGAGTTTCTGCAATAGCCATGCAATGCATGATTATAAGGAGAATACTAGAATGAGTTTTCAAGCTAAGGGAATAATTGCAGCAATGGTCACGCCTTTGACTGAATCGCATAGAATCAATGAAAAGGAATTGAGGAAATTAGTAAATTTCTTGATTGACGGTGGAGTTCATGGCCTGTTTGTCATTGGGACTTCGGGTGAGTTCTATGGATTCACAAAAGAAGAAAGAAGGGCTGCGTTTGAGATTTGTATTGATGAAGCAAGAGGAAGAGTTCCTATCTATGCAGGTGTGAATGGCATCACTACTGCAGAAGCTATTGGGTATGCTCAAATGGCCGAAGAGTGTAAAGCTGATGCCATCAGCGTACTTACTCCTATGTTTGTCAGCCTGACACAACAGGAACTCTATCAACATTACAGTGACATTGCTCACTCTACCAAGCTTCCTATGCTCCTCTATAACAATGTTACGAAAACCAATGTGAATATTGAGGTACATACCGCTGTCAAACTTTCTTCCATCAAGAATATTGTGGGAGTAAAAGATTCAAGTGGAGATTTTACACTTACCAGTGAGTATATCCGCAATACTATGGATAATCCCAAATCGTTTTCTGTCTTAAGTGGAAGAGATACTCTCATTCATGCTTGTCTTGCTTATGGCGGTCATGGTGCGATTACTGCATGTGCAAATATTGCCCCTCGTCTGATGGCTGACATCTATGATTCATATGTTGCTGGTGATATCGCCGGATCGTTACGAGCACAATATCTTTGTGCTCCTATACGAATGGCATTCGGCCTTGGTTCTTACCCCACCATCTTGAAAGAGGCGCTTGAGTTGCTGGGTATAGATGCAGGCCCTTGTTTTGCACCTGTTGGGAAAATGTCAGTAGAGAATAAAGAACTGTTGAAAAAGGCATTAATCGAAGCAGGTGTATTGCAGTAATATGAGATGGTATGAAGACATAACTTTATCCTTCTTATTGTGGATTTGAATGATTGGATCCAAAAAACTGTAGCTGATGTTCCCTCTTGATCGATTGGTGGTGCATACCCTTATCAACACACGCAACTGGAAGGGAGCCACGAAGTTGATAAGGACGTTATTAAA
>CAYMRN010000435.1:0-1791 GCA_964392855.1 uncultured Sphaerochaeta sp. | reverse complement strand
CCCGGGGCCGCACCTGCTGCAGTACGGAGAGCAGGGAGGTGAACTGCTTCTCAAGAGGTACTGACCGCAGGACGAACTCACCGCTGCTGATGTCCGCATAACTCAAGGCTATCATGGTTTTCTGCAAGGATATGCTCAGGACATAGCTGTTGCTGGTAGCATCGAGGAAGTCGTCCTCAATGACTGTAGCAGGCGATATTATCTGCACCACCTCCCTCGTAGCTATTTCCTTGGCACTCTGTGGCAGGTCGATCTGCTCGCAGATGGCGATCTTCTTGCCTGCATCCAGAAGCCGCTTGATGTAGATCTTGGAGGCATGGTGAGGGATGCCGCACATCTCTTGGTTTCCACGGCGGGTCAACGTAAGGTTGAGCAGGCGTGAAACCTCGACGGCATCCGAGTCAAACATCTCATAGAAATCCCCAAGACGGAAAAAGAGTACCTTATCCTGATGCTGCTGCTTTATCCTGTTGTATTGCGCCATCATAGGGGTGACGCGTTTCTCCTCGGCCATATCGGTCAATAAAATGAGGTCGTGATGGCCAAGACCAAACTCAGGCCACTATCGGGGTTCGAACTGCTCTTGAAGAGATTGTTGTTTTGGCTCCAGGCAAAGGTATTGTCGATGTAAGTCGCATTCTTCACCAGGTAGAGGCCGAGAGGGAACCCGGGTATCTTCAGCTTGATGCCGGCTCCCATGGAGAAGTACCAGTCCAAGGAGCTGAATCCACTGACTGTATTGGATGAGGAGACAACCCCTGTTCCGCTGGTGTAGACCTCTGCAGAGAGGATGTTGTGTGCCAAGGGCCAACTGACCGAGATCTGGTTGTCAAACAGGAAAGAGAGGTCAAGTTTCACAGGGAACCCACGGCCGATGTTCATGCCGTCGATATAGAGCATCTCGTACTGTGTAGCCCCTTCCTTGGCAGGTCTCCAATCCCATTCGCCGCTATCATTGGCATAGAACTGGGGAAGCATGAGGTTCAGTGTTGAGGTAGCTCCCAGCACCACATTTGCCTTTTTTTCATCAAGGATAAAGGTGAAGAGGGTCACATACCCGCTGGCACTGGTTGAGGAGCGGATATAGTTGGAAAGTCCTCCAAGGATTCCCCCTGCATAGGCAAAGCTCTGTGAGAAGAGGTAGCCTTTGGAGGTGTTCTCGATTCGGTCCCTCCCATCCCAGGTGAATCCGATGGAGATGCGGTTGGAGAACTGCCAGTTGTCGGCATACTTCTTGATGAGCTCTTCGAACGGGTCGTAAAGCTCATCATAGGTCGCATGGTTCAATCCGATGGAGATGCCACCGGAGAGGATCAGGGCCCCTGGTCGGAACATGAACGTGTAGCCGGTGTTGTACCCTAGGGCGATGCGTTGGTAGACGTAGGTCATCAGATACCTGCTGGCAGGAAGGGCCTCACCAGAGGCCTGGTAGCTCGCGTAGCTGCTATAGCCCAGAGGGTATGCAATTTCTGTGGTCTTGAGCCCTTTGTACGGGCTGCTTGTTCCCCTTTGCAATACTGAATCCTTGACGCTACGCTCAAAGGAGAGGGTCAGTCCGTTTGACCAGCGCCTTGAGCCAACCCATCCGTCGGTGAATGAGACGGAGATGTTCTGGGTATCCGGGCTCAGGGTGGTGGAGATGGCCAAGTCACGTCCGGTACCTCCAAGGTTCTTGTCGGACCACTGCAAAAAGCCGCTTACCGGGAAACCGTCTACATTGCCCCCAAACGTAGCACCGAACTGGATATCCATCTGGTTCCCTTCGGTGACCGTAAAGACCGGGATGACAGT
>CAYMRN010000434.1:0-1798 GCA_964392855.1 uncultured Sphaerochaeta sp. | reverse complement strand
TTTTTCCCTCTTTCCAACTGGGCCTCTCTCCTATATAGTAAGGTCATGTGGACTATCATCATCATTACCCTCATCCTTCTTTTTATCCTTTGGAATGTGACCCTCTTCGGCTACAGGGACAAGGTCCTCCCTCCCTTGGAACAGGACGAAACAAAGGTATTTAGCGAAAAGGCAAAAAGCATCCTGCTCCTGCAGGAATCGGAGAAGGCGATCTTGCTGCTGCACGGCTTCCCCTCCACCCCGAGCATGTACTCCTACAGTGCACAACGCTTCTATGAAGCAGGATGGGATGTGCATGTCCCCCTCATCCCTACCTTTGGCTCTGATCCCAGGGAGTTTGCAAAGACCAATTTTACCCAGTGGTTTGAATATGTCCGTACCTACTATGAGACAATGCAGAAGAACTACCCCACCGTCCATGTGCTGGGAACCAGCATGGGAGGGCTCTTGGCCCTCAAGCTAGGGGAGAAGTACTGCGATACGGAGCAGGCTCCAAAGAAGATAGTCTCCATCGCAGCTCCTGTTGTCTACAACAGCATCCGTGATGGCATCATCACCGATGCCCGTTCCTACATCATGAGGACTGTTGCACTGTTTACCCCTTCCATAGGGGCCAAGACTGTTGAGGGAAACCCAAATAGTGATGATGGCAATGAGGAATGGATCGGCTATGGGGGGCTGTTTGTCCGCTGTGGCCTGAGTCTGGTCCACAATATGAAGGAGGTTCGCAAGAATCTGGGCAAGATCACATGCCCGCTTTTCGCCATCCATGATGTCAACGACAAGACCGTCCCCTTTGGGAACCTCAAGATAATCCAAAGGGAAAATGGGAGCAGGGACTTCAAGACGCTACAGACCCAAATGGGAAAATTCAAGCACAACAGGCACGCCCTTCTGCTATACCGCTCCATCCAAGAGGAACTGACCACTACCATCATAGAATTTCTAGAGACCGAGGAGAGAGACAATGGCTAAACGAAAAGACTATATCAGCTGGGATGAATATTTCATGGGCGTTGCCGTCCTCTCATCACTGCGCAGCAAGGACCCCAATACCCAGGTAGGAGCCTGTATCGTCAACCAGGACTACAAGATCGTAGGGGTCGGTTACAACGGCTTTCCCATCGGGGTAAGCGACGACGAGATCCCTTGGGAGCGCGAAGGCGAATGGCTCGATACCAAGTACCCCTATGTCTGCCATGCTGAACTGAATGCCATACTCAACTCAACCAGCAGCACACTCAAAGGGTGCTCGCTCTATGTGGGGCTCTTCCCCTGTAACGAGTGCGCCAAGGCCATCATACAGTCAGGTATCAAGGAAGTGGTATTCCTTTCTGACAAGTATGCCCTGGAAGACAATACCAAAGCATCGAAAAGGATGTTCGACCAGACCGGTGTCTCCTACCGCCAGCTCAAGGCAGTACATACCACCATCACACTCGAGCTATGATACTTACCGTCTGCCTCAACCCGACCTTCCAAAGCACCATGCTCTTCGACTCCTTCACCGTGGGGGAGGTAAACAGGTGCCAAAAGCACTATCTCCATACTGCCGGCAAGGGGATGAACACCGCAAGGATTGTAAGCCAGCTTGGCAAGGCTTCCGCTCTGCTTACCCACCTGGGAGGCCCCAGGAAAGAGGAGATGCTCACCCTCTGTGCCAAGGATGCAGTGGAAATCATCCACACCGACAGCTCCAGCGAGATCCGGACCTGCACCACCATCATCTGTGGCGGGGTCTGCACCGAGCTGGTCCAGACCCCTGAAGCAGTCAGTGAGGGGTGTGAAGAGGCCATAC
>CAYMRN010000433.1:0-1809 GCA_964392855.1 uncultured Sphaerochaeta sp. | reverse complement strand
CTTAATATGGGCAGCCAACTTTGGATCTTCTTTGGCCTTTTCAGCCAAATCTCGTTGTTTCTTCAGAAACTTCGCGGCATCGTCAAATGCTTTCAAAGTACCATGCTCCCGTGGCTTTCTACCGACTGCTCCCTGTGTAGTCAGGCCAGGACTCATACGATCCTTCTCTTCTTGTCCTATCCTATCGAATATCTTATCTGCATTGATTTGTTCTTGTCGTATCTCTCCCACGTCACCCGTTTTTATAGCACGAATGATATTATCCCTTAGTTTGAACAATTCAGGAGGAAAATCGCCAAATGGATGTAATGGTCCCGGTGGTACTTTAACAATCCCGTCACTAGGCACGTGAACGAGCTTTTCCGCATCTTCCTTACTAGTTCCAGGAGGAATCTTACCACATTTGGTACACCTTTCTTGGACTTTTACTGGTTCTCCTTCCTTATCTCTGACTACATTACCTTTCTTGTCTCTGGCCACCCTTTCTGTGAATCCTTTTCCCAGGCATCGCTGGCATCTATTGATGACCTCGAACACTTCATTGATATCTTCAATATCATCGTCCAATGGTTTACCACTACCTGCATCTTGCAGTGCCTTGTTTATAGCGGTTTGGACGCTTCTCTTGAGCCCTCTGACCCTACGATATTCGTCGCCATAACCTGCTGGTGCTCCAGCCTTCATAGCCTGTTCAACAGCATGTCCTATGAATCCAGTGAATCTGACACCCGGTCTCGCTTCATCTTTAGGGAGCATTTGCAGTATAGCTACTGCACCCTGCTGAATGGAATTGTCGATATCATGTTTGTCATACTTGCCATGTGTTGCCATGGCAGTCCTCTCTACTGGCTTCTTTGTAGCTATAAGATGAAGCACTCCTTTCTCATCTTGGTCCTCATTTTTGTGCATCGCCGTCAATAACACTTCACCAGGTGCCCATGGCCTGATGCCATCGTGAAACTTGCTGTAGGGGTTTACCCCGCTAAACGATATCTCATCAGCTTCCTTTGCTGAAGAAGTGATTCCATTCTTCCCAGTATCCTTTGGACCATATGGAACATTGTTTTTATAGTACATCGGTGGCTCATAATCTTCACCGGCTGCATATTCCTCCCATCCGACACAAGGCCCCCTACAATTCCTCAGAGCCGAACATTTGTCAGCTTGATTAGACATATCTACAATAGTGGGTTCGGAAATATATGCTGGATCGTTCTTATACTCTATCCGTGCTCTTTTTTTCTTTTTGGCTTCGTCGAGAGCTATATTTATCCGTTCTAAGATATCCATAGGTTACTCCTACAATCTGCAAAGTGTTGCTTTAATATATTTGGCTACTGCCTGGGTGAAATTATTACAAGTATCTTATAGTACAGCAGCACTCAACCACAATGAAATACCATAATGTTTGTAGAATCGCACCGCCATCTGTCTGGCTCTATCTTACCTGCTACAGTCTGGAAAATCATCCAGAAGTTCAAACTATTTAATATTTCTACTTCTATAGATGACGTATATGAGCAACTGTGCATATTGCCTGAAAATGCTGATTTTCAGGACTTCTGTAGTAAACTCGACATTTTAAAAAAGTTACCATGGAGTGACTGGGTGTTAGAATTGGTTGCTAATCAAGTATGTGCAGATTTAAAAGCAACAAACATAAGACACTCTACACTCAGTTTGTCATTGAACAAATTCGCGGAAAACGGAGATTTGATCGCTGCTGGTGAACGAGTCTTTGATATCATAGATAAAGCAGCTGCGAATGCTGGTGTAACAGTTAATTATTTAATATCTATCAGTTACAGC
>CAYMRN010000432.1:0-1820 GCA_964392855.1 uncultured Sphaerochaeta sp. | reverse complement strand
AAACGGGTGCGCAACTCTGCGATCAGGTCATCCTCAAGTTTGCTGAACAGCAAGCTCGTCTCCCCGACCTCCTCTACTCCGCTGAAGGAGCCAAGGTCGCGCCATGTCGCGCCTTCGGCTCCGAGGAAGGAGAGTATTTTCTTACTCGTATTAGGCATGTACGGTTCGACCATGATCCCCAGATCGCGTATGAGGTAGACCAAGGTCCTCAGCAGGGATGCAGCCCTAGGGGGGTCTTCGGTGCGCATCTTCCAAGGCTCCCCATCCTGGAAAGCCTTGTTTCCTACCGAAGAGAGGGCAAGGATATGCCTGAGGGCATCACGCTCCTCCGCACGTTCCAAAAAGGAGTCAATTGCCTCTTCCTTCTTGAGGATCAGGGCCTTGAGGTCCTTGTCTATCTCGCCTTGGGGGAGCTTGCCATCATAAAACCTTCTGACAAAGGTGAGGGCGCGGTTGACCAGGTTGGAGAGATTGCCGATAAGCTCACCGTTTATCTTCTCCTGGAAATCAGCCCAGGTAAAGGTGAAGTCACTTGTTTCCGGACGGGTGTAGAACATGTAGAAGCGCCAGACATCGGAAGGGATGCCGGTATCCTGCACATCGTTTCCAAATATCCCTATGCCCAGGCTCTTGCTGAACTTGCCCCCCTCATAGTTGAGGTATTCAGTGCTGCTCATATGGTGGAGCATGGTCCATGTATCGGAAGTAGCCAGTTGGCATGAGGGGAAAATGACTGTATGGAAAGGGATGTTGTCCTTACCGATGAACTGGAACAGTTCCGTACTTTCAGGCTCATGCCACCAGCGCTGCCAATCATCAACGGCATTGGCGGTGATGGAGACATACCCTATGGGAGCATCAAACCAGACATAAAAGACCTTGTCCTCAAACCCAGGCTTGGGTACCGGTATGCCCCACTTCAGGTCGCGCGTTATGCAGCGTTCCTTCAGCCCGTCCCTGATCCAGGACTTGGTGACCTGAATGGCATTGTTTGCCCAGAAACCCTCTACACTCGCCTTCTCCATCCAAGCCTCCAACAGGGGAAGCGCCTTGGGGAGGTCCAGATACAGGTGTCGTGTCTTCTTGGTTATCGGAGTCGTGCCACAAACACCACAGCGGCTGTCCAACAGCTCTATGGGGTCGAGGAGAGTCTGGCAAGCGTCACACTGGTCGCCCCGGGCTCCGGTGCTGCCACAATGGGGACAGGTTCCCTCGACGTAGCGGTCAGCAAGGAAACGCTCACACGTGGGACAGTACAGCTGTTCCTTCTCGTGCTCGTTGATATATCCCGCAGCATCGACCTTGGCGAAGATCTCCTGCACGATACGAGTCTGCTCGGGTGTGCTTGTCCTGCCAAAATGGTCAAACGCAATGTCGAACCACTGGTAGATGTCCCTATGGATCACGTGGTACCGGTCGCAAAGCTCCTGGGGGGTCACCCCTTCCTTGAGCGCACGGGTCTCAGTGGCTGTGCCATATTCATCGGTGCCGCAGATGTAGAGGGTCTCATACCCTTTCGAACGGCAAAACCTGGCAAAAACGTCGGCTGAAAGCACTTGGATGAGATTACCCAAATGCGGAATGTTATTTACATACGGCAAAGCGGATGTTACAAGTCTCTTTTTCATAAGGGACATAGTAGACCGCTTGCAACTAAATTTCAATGCCAAACCAAGTATTCCAATCCATATTCTGACCTTGACGATACCGCTAGGAGTAAGTACATTAGAGGTGTGCCTATCGTGGGCACATCAAGGAGAAATCATGGATACCATGCAGCAGCCACAGAGGCCTGCACGAAAAACGAACAATATCAGCCC
>CAYMRN010000431.1:0-1841 GCA_964392855.1 uncultured Sphaerochaeta sp. | reverse complement strand
GCATATGGTGTTTTCACAAGCCCCTGCCCCAAGGGCCATCAGGTTGTCGTCACTACAACGTGGGTTGAGGCATTTTCCTTGGGTCTTGCAATATGTTTCATAGCCGAGTCTCACTGAATTGGCTGGGGCCGCTATCTGCTTGACCCTCACCACAGCAGCCTTGAGGTCGGGTACTATCTTATCCCATGATACGATGAGAATGACCTGCTTGGGCCCATAGAGCATCGCTGCGACCCTGTTGGAGAAGCCATCGACACAATACAGCTCACCGTGTTCAGTGACTGCGTTGACGCTGGCGAAATAGGTGTCGGCAGTGAAGCTGTCCAGGAGAACCTGGTCGATTTCACCCTTGGAGAGCCCCTTCTTATGACGGTCAAAAAAAGTATATTCACCGCTGCGAAGGAGATCGAGCACGCCTGTCTCCGCAAGGCTTACAGAGCCTCCCACTGCAACCTTTTCCCCTGCATTCAGCAAGGATTGCACAGTTGGCAGTATCTCATCCATCGTAGGGATGTAGAGCGCTTCCATATTGTTCTTCTTGAGAGCCGTGATGGTCCTCTCAACTTGCTGCTCCCGTATTTTTCGTTTGTTCTTATCCATTGGTACTCCCTTTGACCATAGGATACCCCATATGAAGAGGTCTCTGCAATAATGAGTTTCCAGCTTATACCCCCGTATGCAAATGGATTTCTTATATACGTTGCATCCTGAGCAGTTCAATCGTATCTTATAGGTAAGGAGCAACTATGAATATTACCTTTTTCGGTGCAGCACAACAAGTCACAGGTAGCTGTACACTTGTAGAGTGTGCAGGCAAACACATACTGGTCGATTGTGGGCTTCCCCAGGGCAACGACGAACAGGAGTCAGGCATTGAGCTTCCTTTTGTCGCTTCCTCCATTGATTATCTCTTGCTTACCCATGCCCACATTGATCACAGCGGCAGGATCCCACTGCTTATAAAGGAGGGATTCAAAGGGAAGATCCTCACAACGCCGGCAACCATTGACCTGTGTGAGATAATGCTTGCAGATAGCGGGCATATCCAGGAGATGGAAGCGGAATGGAAAAGCCGAAAGTCGCGACGTGCAGGTAGGGGGGGTGTGGAACCTCTCTATACGGTTGAGGATGCCCAGAAGGCTATGCAGTATTTTGAACCCTGCGAGTACGATACCATCATCGACCTTGGTGGAGGGGTGAAGGCCCGGTTCGTTGATGCAGGTCACCTGTTGGGCTCTGCTTCCATCGAACTCTGGCTCAAGGAGGGAAAGGAGAATCGCAAGCTTGCCTTCTCCGGTGATATCGGCAATTTTGACCAGCCTCTGATCAAGGACCCCGAGTATATCGACCATGCAGACTTTGTCATCATGGAGTCCACCTATGGCAACCGCTTGCACAGGCTTCCTGAGAATGCTGTGGGGTATGCGGTTCCCACCAGCGTACGCGCCCAGGAGCTGGCAGACATTGTGGAGCGGACCTTCCTGCGAGGGGGCAACGTGGTCATACCGGCCTTTGCAGTGGGAAGGACCCAGGAGATACTCTATCTGCTTAGGGTAATCATAGAGAACAAGCTCTGTCCGTCTTTTCCTGACTTTCCTGTATTTGTCGACAGTCCCCTCTCGGTGAAGGCAACCAATGTGTTTGCCGGTAATATCTTTGGCTATATGGATGAAGAGACAATGGCCTTGGTGGATAAGGGCATCAATCCCATCATCTTCCCCTCCCTGACCACTATAACTGACGTCGAGGGGTCCAAGGCCCTTAACCGGCGCAAGGATAGTAGTGTCATTATCAGCAGCAGTGGCATGTGTGAGGCGGGACGTATAAAACACCATCTGAAA
>CAYMRN010000430.1:0-1845 GCA_964392855.1 uncultured Sphaerochaeta sp. | reverse complement strand
ATAGAGGCTTATCATGTTAAACAGGAGGTGGGAGAATCCCCCATGGACAAACATGTAAGTGAAAGGCTGCCAGAAATAGCCCCCCAATACAAAAGAGGGGATCATCGCCAGGTAGTATGCACTGGGGGGATAGACCATGCTGGTCAGCAGGTATACCAGTGCGTTGATGATCACCAGCTTGAGGGTGACATTCGTATAGGAGTTATTCCGAAATTTCCGGTTGAGTATATTTCGCTTGTTCATGCACATAAAGTATAGAGCAAATGTCCCTTCGTCAATTGTGTAAGAACTGCACGAATACAATGTGTGTGAATATTTTACACAGCAGGACAAGACCGAACCTCAACTGGAGCGCTTCAAAACGGCATAAAAGTTGGCACGCTCCTTGCATATATCTTAACACAGAGCAACAGTTTTTTCATACTCCTCCTTTTACAACGACAGGGTGCCAAGAAGATATCCCAATCCTCTTCTGGCACCCTACTTTTTTATTCGTTGGTGTAGTCAAAAAAATATGCGGTACACCTATAGCAAAGGGAAAGTATTTTCCTTTTTAGTTTCGCTCAAAGGCAGGAATTGCTACAATACTCGCTAAGACACCTTAGTAAGGGGAAGGAGAGCCCATGAGCATATACACCCTGTTCCATCCTCCCGTTTTCCAAGGAAGGGGCAAAAAGCGAACCTACTTCGAGGGCTGGTACTTCAAGATGGTCATCAGTGATGAGGTAATCTCCCTGATACCAGGCATCGCAATGGGAGAGGACCCCCACGCCTTCATCCAGGTCATCAGCAGCAAAGAACAAAGAAGCTGGTATGTCCGCTTCCCCTGTGAAGCTTTCAAGGCTGAGAAAAGGAACTTTTCTGTCCTTATCGGGGGCAATCACTTTTCCACAAGAGGAGTCTCCATAGATATTCAGTCTGAAGGCCTTAGCCTCAAAGCTGAAGTGAAAAACATCTCACCTACCCCATTCCCTGTCACCCTCAGAGCTCCTGGTATCATGGGCTGGTACGCCTATGTCCCTTTCATGGAGTGCTTCCATGGGGTGGTATCCACCTACCATACACTGGAGGGTTTTGTAGAGCTCAACGCTAAGAAGAGTGATTTCACAGGGGGAACTGGCTATATCGAGAAAGATTGGGGAACCTCCTTCCCTTCTGCCTGGATCTGGATGCAGGCAAACTGCTTTCCTCTAGAGAAGGTCTCCTGCATGCTCTCTGTAGCAAACATACCCTTTCTGGGCAGGACGTTCCAAGGGTTTCTGGGATTCCTACAGCTTGAAGGCGAACTCATCAGGTTCGGCACCTACACGGGAGCCAGAATCGTCAAGCTTGAGGTGGATGACAAGCATGCCCTAATCGTCATCCATCAGAAAAAGTTCCAGATCACCCTAAGGGCCACCCTTGGCCCTACCTCCCATCTCAGCGCACCCCGCCAGGGAACAATGGAGAGGAGTATCCTGGAGAGCGTCGCCGGCAGTGTTGAGGTGCTTCTGGAAAAAATGGATGGGACCCTCCTGTTTGCAAAGACAAGCGGCATGGCAGGAATAGAGTTGTCAGAAGCAGCACAGCTGGTAGAGAACAGGCGAAAGGTGTGAAAAATTAGAAGAGTGTTACTTTTTTGCACAGAAGGTCCCTCCTTATCCGACTGCATGCACCTGCTTCCAGCAATATAACTCTGCTTACAGGGCTATATTGAGAAATTGGCACGCCTATTGCATATGGGTTGGTGAATAGAGCAACAGTTTTTTTCAAACCTCCTTAAAGTGTGATTTCTTAGGTGCCAGCGAACCTCTCTCCCCACCCCATAATAATTCGCTGGCACCTTCTCTTTGCCCTTCCGGGTCG
>CAYMRN010000429.1:0-1852 GCA_964392855.1 uncultured Sphaerochaeta sp. | reverse complement strand
GCCTCAATGACAGAAGACTTTGAAGGCTACTACTCCCTTGAAGAGCTCTATGCCAATATTGAGGAGTATCAGAACACCATCTGGCAGGCCCAGAAGGCACCCCAGGCTTTCTCCGAAGGCTTTGCAGATATTGCAGAAGTGGCTTCCCTTGCCAAACGTGAGGACCTCACGAAAAAATTCAGCTACACCTATGGATACCTGCTTGCATACAACATGCGCGGCCAAGGCATTGAGCTGGACGGAGACCTCTATGCACAAGGTGCCCTGGATCTTGCCAGCGGCAACAAGACCCTGATGAACGATGAGGAGATGCAGATGGCCTTTGTCGAGTATCAGGAAGTGGTAGAGGAGAAGTATGCACTCTGGCTTGAGGAAGTGACTGTCACAAACCTCGCTGATGCAGAGGCTTTCCTTGAATTCAACAAGAACAACAATGAAGGAATCGTTGTAACAGCAAGCGGACTGCAGTACCAGGTCCTCAATGCTGCAGACGGTCCCAAACCCACAGAAACAGATACTGTAGAGGTAAACTATCAGCTTCAGATGATCGATGGATCGCTCATTGAGAGCTCCTATGACCGTGGAGAGACTGCACACTTCCCTGTCTCCGAGGTCATCCCTGGGTTCAGCGAAGCTCTGTTGAACATGAATGTCGGTAGTGTCATCCGCACCTGGATCCATCCTGATCTGGGATATGGAGCCTATGGAACGGAGAACATCCTTCCTAACTCACTGCTTGTCTTTGATATCGAGTTGGTCGGAATCGACAACTAAATCTCGTTTCAAGCAACAGCAAAGGTCCCTTCGGGGACCTTTGCTGTTGTCTGGGAACATAGCCTGTATTGACAGTGATGTACGTGTGCTCTCTGCAAGAACGTTCCACCTACTGGATTGTTGCTTCATATAGATGGATTAGTTACTATACCGCACATATTTTCCAGTAACGTACAAATAAAAATAAGGGAGTGCATTGTCCTGCCCATGCGAGAAATAGTATTGCAATGCAAAACCACCCTCAGAGCGTGAATATCACCTTCTTCACATTCCTGTCATTAGCCATCTGCATGGAGTTCTTGTACGACTCGCCTTCCCGAAGGATGACAAAGCGCCCCTCTGTGGCCATGATCACGACACTGGGTAGCCCATTCTCCTCAAGGGAAAGCAATTCCTCCCCTTCGAGGACGCAGTGCAACTGGGTATGGTTTGCACGCTTTACCATGCTGTCACTGCCTCCGGGGTAGGAGAGCACCTCATAGGAGACTCCATCAACCTGGTACGAACCCGGCTCATCCCGATAAGGCAGGCTCCTGTCCATAATGCCTATAACCCTCTCAAGGGAGGGGTATAGGCCGACATACCACTCCAGGTTTTCCAGAATATCAAAGAGCATCAGATTCCCTTGCCCTTATGCTCGTTCCAAAGCTTCTCAAACGCTATGATCTGCTTGGTGCACCCTTCGATGCCAAGCTTGCTTGAATCAAGGCTCAAGTCGTAGGTTCGGCACATGCCCCACTTGCGGTCGCTGTAGTAGTTGTAGAAGTTAGCCCTTTGCTTGTCTGCTTTCAGGCAGGTATCCTCAGCCTTGTTCTTAGGCACTTCATACACTCCGACAGCACGCTCAATACGTTGCTCCAGGCTTGCATGGATAAATATGTTCAGGACATTCTCCTTATCACGCAAGATATAGTCGGCACATCGCCCTACTATGACGCAAGGGCCCTCTTCAGCCAAGCGCTTGATAGTCTTGCTCTGTATGAGAAAGAGCTGGTCATTGAGGGGCATCTCCGTGACGCCAAGAGCTCCGCTGGCCATCGGGTAGTTACCCATGACCAAGGAATAAAAGATGCTGCTT
>CAYMRN010000428.1:0-1854 GCA_964392855.1 uncultured Sphaerochaeta sp. | reverse complement strand
GGAGAGCAGATACCGGGCCCTCTCCACCCTATCGGAAAGGGAGAATATCCCTTGCGAAAAATGATCCGCATGGACATGGGTGGAAAAAACATAGAGGGGTAGCTTCGGGTCCAAGGGCGGCAAGTCCCCTTCGGTATAATCAAAGAGAAGCGCACCTGATGCAAACTCCAGCAGAAAACTGCTGTGATGTATATAGGTCAATTTCATACCTATAAGATGGGCTATAGCAGGGGTGAAGTCAAGGACCAAGCGAGCCACCGATTGTCATCACTTGCTAAAACCTGATGCCTAGCAATCCTGAGAATGCGACGACAATGGGAATGGAGACAACCACAAACAACGTGCTTACGATAAAGAGGTAGGAGGCATATACACCATCCTTACCGTATCGGACGGCAAACATCGTGCAGATAACCGCCACAGGACAGGCGGTTGCCAGGATGATCACCATGCGAAGCATGGGGGAAACGGCAAAGAAGCTCATAAAAATCACTACACCAAAGGGAATGATCAGTAATTTTATGGCCGATATCCAATATGCCCTGCCAGAGGAAAAACAGGCTTTGATATTTGATTGTGCCAAGGTTGCACCGGCTACCAGCATTGCAAGGGGAGTATTCATGCTGGCCACACTATCGAGGGCAGAGACAATAACATGGGGAAGCATCAATTGGACACTAAAGCAGAACAGTCCGAGAAACACAGCAACAATTGCAGGCGATATCAAATTCCTGACAGCTTCCCTGAAGGTCGTCCTGCCGATCATCAGTAGCACCCCATGGGTCCAGAAGAAAATATAGAACACGGTCAGATACGCTGTCAGATAAAATATACCTTCACTTCCGAACAACCCATAGATAAGGGGAATCCCGAAGAAGCCACAGTTGGCATAGATGACACTTAACCGTTCTACAGCATGATGCCTGTTTCTTTTCGGAATGAGCACATGCCCTAGGAATATTTGGATTGCAAAGGCCCCTAGGGAGAGCAGAAAGGCATAGCCGAGGTTCAGCAACAACTCTTCGTTATAGGACATCTGGTATGAGACGAACAAAAGCAGAGGGCTGATAACCTGTAGGAGGAAGGTTGAAAGCTTCTTCACCATGTGGTCATCAAGGAGATTTTTTCGGTAACTGAAAAAACCTAAAGCAAGGACGATAAACATAATAGCAATTTTTTCCAGCACGATCAGGATCATAAAAGAGCACCTCTCAGACTACCAAAACAGGCAACGTTTCAGGTTTTTTCAATGTGAATTCAAGCATAGTGGCAGACAAGCTGCAATCTACGTATCATAGCCTCTTGGACAAAATATGCAACATGGTCTGCAAACAAAATACAGGGACACTGTTCAGGAGATGATTGAATACGACAGGACTTATCTTTCGAAAACAGCTGATAAAATTATGCCAGAGTTCATGCGAACAAGGCAATAGGCCCTTTGGGCAAGGGGTGCTGTGCTAAAACAAATCCAGATCAAAAGAGTCCAATGCCTCATCCAGGAAACCCGCTTCATAGAGGAGGTCCAGCAGTGTGTAGCGGTTGCGTATCATCTGCGATGAGCGGATGGCATGCAGGAAGTTCTCTTTGGTGGTGTTGATATCCGCATAGGTAAGAGGACAGGACACCTCAGCCATAGCCTGCCTCAACTCCCTAAAGGGTGGCAGCTGTACGGTACAACGTCGTAATATGTGGGGCAGTGCCCTATGAATGGCCCTTCTTCGCTCAATCAGATCATCACCGGCAAGGAACTTGCTCTTAGCTATCGGCTAGATCTGTTCAAGTAATGCAGGAGCAAAAGAGAAGGCACTTTCGATATTTTCTTGTCGCTCTTTCCAGCCTTCCGCCCTCCTT
>CAYMRN010000427.1:0-1854 GCA_964392855.1 uncultured Sphaerochaeta sp. | reverse complement strand
CCGCATTGTCAGCTGCCCACGCTGCGGCCGGCACAGCTTTGACTCGCAGGCTTTCCTGCACTCCATTGAGAAGGACCTGATGACGATACAAAAGGACCTGACTGTTGCCATTATGGGCTGTCAGGTAAACGGGCCGGGTGAAGCAAAGCATGCGGACATTGCAATTACTGGGATTGGAAGGGAGATCTTCCTCTACGAGAAGGGTGAACTGGTTAGAAAGGTCGGACTCGATGAGGCACGGCAAGCAGTATTGGAAGCGGTAAGGAATGCAGAATAAACTCATAATACGGGGTGCTCGTGAGCACAACCTGAAAAATATAGACATCGAACTGGAAAAGAACAAGCTCATCGTCATCAGCGGAATATCCGGAAGCGGAAAGAGTTCGCTTGCCTTTGACACCATCTTTGCAGAGGGCCAAAGACGGTATGTGGAGAGCCTCAGCTCCTATGCCCGCATGTTCCTTGACCGGATGGACAAGCCTGATGTCGATTACATGGAGGGCCTTAGCCCTGCCATTGCCATCGAACAGAAATCGACGCAGAAGAACCCGCGTTCTACGGTGGGTACCATTACGGAAATATACGACTACTACCGCCTGTTCTGGTCCCGTGTTGGGACGCCTCACTGCCACAAGTGTGGGCGTGAAATAACTGAGATGAGCATCGACCAGATCATCGATGCGATTTACAAGGCAAAGGATGGGAGTAGGATTATCGTCAGTGCCCCTGTGGCAATAGGGCGTAAGGGCGAGTTCAAGAAAGTGTTTGAAGATGCCAGGAGTGGTGGGTTCCAACGTGTTAAGGTTAATGGGGAGATGCTGGACCTTGATGAGAGCATCAACTTGGACAAGCAACAGAAGCACTCCATTGATGTGGTCGTTGATCGTCTCATCCTTCGCTCCGATGCCAGACAGCGCCTTGCTTCAAGCATTGAGACCTGCAACGAGATGACCGGTGGCCTGGTGAAGATAACCTTCATTGCAGAGGATTCCAGCGAACACGAGGAGATCTACAGTGAACGCAACAGCTGCTCCCACTGTGGGATAACTCTGCCGGACCTTGAGCCGCGCCTGTTCAGTTTCAACAATCCCTTCGGGGCTTGCCCTGAGTGTAACGGCCTTGGGGTAAAGACTGAGTTTGATCCCGACCTGATCATTCCCGACTACTCGAAAAGTTTCAACAAAGGTGCCATAGCAACCCAAAATCCAGAAGCTGAGTGGTCGCGCATCCCGTTTGAGGCCTTGGCCAAGCATTTTGGCTTTACGCTGGATACCCCATTCAGCAAGTTGGACCCAAAGGTTATCGACGCAATACTCTATGGGACAAAGGAAAAACTAACCATGGAGTACACCAAGGATAAGCGTAATGAGCTCTACCGGGTGAAGAAGCCTTTCCCTGGGGTGATACCGGACTTGCAGCGTCGCTATTACGAGACAGCCAGCATGCAGATCCGCATGTGGATGAACTCCTTCCAGAACTCCCATGTGTGTGATAGCTGCCATGGGGACAGGCTTCGCCCTGAAGCCCTTGCAGTGACCATCAAGGGGATGAACATCATGGAGGCGACGCGCCTGTCGGTCAAGAACTCCCTGGAAATGTTCAAGGAGTTCTCCCTCACTGAGAACCAGAAGATCATCTCAGCTCAAGTACTCAAGGAGATCCGCTCGCGCCTACGCTTTCTCAGTGACGTAGGGCTGAACTACCTGACCATAGATAGGAACAGCGCAACCCTCAGCGGAGGGGAAGCCCAACGCATCCGCCTCGCCACCCAGATCGGGTCGGCCCTCAGTGGGGTGCTGTATGTCCTGGATGAACCCTCCATAGGGTTGCATCAGAGGGATAACCAGAAGCTCA
>CAYMRN010000426.1:0-1864 GCA_964392855.1 uncultured Sphaerochaeta sp. | reverse complement strand
CCAATGGCGCTGCTCCTAGGGGCCTTTCTCCTCTTGACGACTAATTGTTGTGAGGCCGGCAGATATCTGCCGGCTCTCTTCCTGGTCATTGGAGACAGTGAGCAGAGAGAGAGCTTGTAAGGAGCTGATGGTGAGTGAATATGCAATTGAGATGGTGGGCATCACCAAGACTTTCCCGGGGGTAATAGCCAACGACAAGGTGACCTTACAGGTTCGGGAAAATGAGATCCATGCCCTCCTTGGTGAAAACGGAGCGGGTAAGTCTACCCTGATGTCCATCCTCTTCGGTGCCTACAGCGCAGATAGTGGAACCATCGCCATCCATGGAAAGCCGGTGGGGATCAAGAACCCCAATATTGCCACAGAGCTGGGCATTGGGATGGTTCACCAGCATTTCAAGCTGGTGCAGAACTATACGGTAACAGAGAATATAGTCCTGGGTATGGAGCCCACCAAGATGGGGGGGATCCTTGACCTGGCTGCTGCAAGCAAGCGCGTGGCCCTTCTGAGTGAGAAGTACGGTCTTGCGGTGGACCCTTCCTCTATCATCGAGGATATAACCGTCGGGCAGCAACAGCGTGTGGAGATACTCAAGACCCTCTACCGCAACGCGAACATCATCATATTTGATGAGCCTACCGCAGTGCTGACCCCCCAGGAGGTCGATGAGCTGATGGACATCCTGCGCCTGTTGCGCAAGGAGGGGAAGACCATCATCCTCATCACCCATAAGCTTAGGGAGATCAAGGAAGTCGCCGACCGCTGTACAGTGCTCAGAAGGGGCAAGTACATAGGGACTGTGGACGTTGCTCATGTCAGCGAGCAGGACCTTGCCGAGATGATGGTAGGCCGTGCAGTCAAGTTTGAGATCGACAAGCCCGAAATGCAGGCCAAAGAGGTCGTCCTATCCCTCCAGGGGATCAGCGTCAACAACGCTGCAGGGCTTGAGAAGGTCAAGGACCTGAGCCTGGATGTCAGTTCAGGGGAGGTTGTCGGCATTGCCGGTGTCGATGGTAACGGGCAGACCGAGTTGCTCGAAGCTATCATCGGCCTTGGCCCTGTCAGCAAAGGCTCAATCTTCCTGGATGGCGAGGACATCACCCGCCTCCCCATCCGTGCCCGCATCGAGCGGGGGCTGGGATACATCCCTGAGGACAGGCATAAGTATGGCCTTGTAGGAGAGTTCTCCATCTATGAGAACTGTGCATTGAAGAACTACTACCATGAGCTGTATAAGAACAAGTACGGTGTGTTGGACTTCTCCAAGATGCATGATGATGCAGAGGTCCTGATCAAAGAGTTTGACATACGTGCAGGAGAAGGGGCACTTACCCCTGCCTCATCCCTATCCGGAGGAAATCAGCAGAAGGTCATCGTGGCAAGGGAGATTTCCCTCTCCCCGAAGGTGTTGGTTGTCGCCCAGCCAACACGCGGTCTTGATGTGGGGGCCATCGAATACATACGCAAGCGCATCATAGAGGAGAGGGGAAAAGGCAGGGCTGTCCTGCTGGTCTCCTTCGAGCTTGATGAGATCATGAATCTCTGTGACCGCATAGCCACCATAAGCAAGGGGAGTATCGTAGCAGTGAACAAGCAACATGAAGTGACAGAGAGGGAGATCGGCATGATGATGGCTGGCTCGAAGAAAGAGGAGGCCTTCGGATGATGCATGCAAAGAAAAACCAGAGCCTCCTGCAGTCTGATGCGGCTGTATCTGTCCTGGTAGTCCTTTTGGGCTTCTTGTGCGGGACTATCCTCATCGCACTGGTGGGAAAGAATCCCCTGAATATGTACAAGGCGATCCTGCAATCGCTGTCCGGCTACAATGTGGACAACGGCAAGATGAATGTCCGCTATATAGGCG
>CAYMRN010000425.1:0-1879 GCA_964392855.1 uncultured Sphaerochaeta sp. | reverse complement strand
TCATCCAACGCCAATATCTTGGTCTCGTTATACGCAAGGATCTTAAGGATGTGGAAGCCTGTATTGGAAGCTACCACATCGCTGGTCGCCCCAACATCTGTGGAGAACGCCATATCAAAGAAACCATCTCCCAAGCCGAGGCGGGCCTGCTCATCATCCATGGTCAGCCAACCGATGTCCCCTGCCTTGTTCTTGCTTCGAGTGTCCTGGGAGTACTCGACCACAGCCTTCTCAAAGGAGAGATTTCCATAGCGCAATTGTTGGGCGACACGAACCAACGTATCCTTATTCTTATTGTTGGTCGCCTCATCTTCAACATAGGGGATAAAGATATGACTGAGCTTCACCGTCTCAGGACTGATGAACTGTGTCTTGTTCTTTCTATAGAATGAGGAGATCTCACTCTCAGATACGGAAACAGGCTTATTCAGATCGGAGGCCTTCTTCATTCTTACGTAGGTGTCGACCATCAGCTGTTCACCGATCATCTTCTTATAGGAATCCACACTGCCGAAGTTAGAGGTAACCACTTGCTTGAACTCCTCATCTGTCAACTTCTGCCCATAACTGGCCTCAATGTTGGCTTTTTGGGATGCGTATGCCTGATCGATCATGGAGTCGGTGATCTTTACCCCATCACGGGCAGCACCCTGGCGAAACAATTCATTGTTGATCAGGAGGTTCAGGACCTGCAAAGGATCGACTGATGCAGGATCAGCCCCACTTTGGCGTGCACTTGCCTGATAGCGAGCCACCTCTGCATCAAGATCGGCCACGAGGATCGGTGTCGTCTTGGTGAGACGAACGGTGGCGGCAGGAGCACCTATAGGTGCTGATGAAAGGGTCATGCTGACCAGCAAAACAAGAGAAACCAAAACAAATATTCGTTTCATGAAAAACTCCTACGTATTACTTGAATATAAAATAGCGGAATACAGAAGAAAAGTACATTAAATATGCAGATGTTTTCCTACTGCCCTTGCATAATCGGCTTTGGTAATGACCTCGCTCTTCTTAAGAAATAGCCCCTCATGTTCCATAGTCCTCATCAAAGCTTGCAAGGTCTTCATCGAGCGTACGCCACCTTTGGATACAAAACCCATGCAGCGAATACCGGAAACGGTACCTGCCGTCCTAAGGAACTGAGCGACTGAAGCAGGAATCTTGCCTCCCCAGAACGTGGTGGCCTCTGTCCCAAAAATAAGATAGTCATAGAAAGAGACTTTCTTTCCCATATCGAGGTTCATATCAAAGAGATCAACTTGATGGCCTTGTGCGGAAACACCTTCAGCCAATGCCTTGGCAATGGCTTTGATCGGTCCACTCTCCTTTGAGGAAGAAGCATACAACACACAAACTTTCATATGGCATCCCTTATAACAGATGCCGACCGCATGCAAATGCGGTCGGCAGTCAAATAACAAATGGCATCTACCGACCTAGTTGGTTGCGGCAGGAGCTTCAACAGAGGCAGCAGGAGCATCAGTGCTCTTCCACCAGTCAGTGGTCTGCTGAACCTGCTCAGTCTTAACAGAGTCGAGCAGCTTGTCTTGAGACGGGCTCCTGTTGACAAATGCTACAACAAGCGCAAGTATCATGAACGCAACAGCCAGCGTAGCAGTAGCTTTGGTAACGACACTGCTTGCATGAGATCCGAAGGCAGTATTGCTACCACCACCGAAGATGCCGCCCAAGCCTTCGCTCTGCTCATCCTGTACTGCTACAAGGAAGACCAAAAGGAGACTGACGATCACAAATAGTACTAACAAAATAACGCTCAAAACACCCATTTCTCTACTCCGGTTGTGTTACATATCAAAGGATACGATAGGCAAGAACTGCTCAACTGAGAGTGAAGCACCGCCAACAAGGGCACCAT
>CAYMRN010000424.1:0-1898 GCA_964392855.1 uncultured Sphaerochaeta sp. | reverse complement strand
GTTCAGGGTTCGCAACAAGAAGCAGACGGTCTACTGCTACAATGAGAAGCAGCGCGATGATGCGGTAGCCCAGATGAAGGGCTGTGAGATAACTCGGTTCAAGGGACTGGGGGAGATCGACCCCAAGGAGTTCGGACAGTTTATCGGTGAGGATATGCGCCTGGTTCCCGTTTCAATTGTGGGGATGCAGTCTATGCACAAGACACTGGAGTTCTATATGGGTAGCAATACCCCCCAGAGAAGGGAGTTCATTATGGAGAATCTTATCTGATGGCGCAGGCACAAAACGTTTTTCGACAAAATTTTCTTGAATATGCTTCGTATGTCATCAAGGAGCGGGCCATCCCCGATCTCTCTGACGGCTTCAAGCCGGTTCAGAGACGCATCATCCACACACTCTTTGAGATGGATGACGGCAAGTTCCATAAGGTCGCCAATGTGGTTGGTTGGGCGATGCGCTACCACCCCCATGGCGACTCCTCTATCTACGAGGCATTGGTAAACTTGGCCAACTTTGACCTGTTCATCGAACGGCAGGGAAACTTCGGTAACTTCATGACCGGCGACAGCGCAGCTGCAGCCAGGTACATCGAGTGTCGTCTGCTCCCTTTTGCCAAGAAGGTGCTCTACAACCCAGAGCTCACCGCCTTTGCAGACTCCTATGATGGTCGTAACAGCGAACCCATTGCGTTTCCTGCCAAGATACCGGTGGTGATCATCCAGGGTGTCATGGGAATTGCTGTGGGCATGAGCACTTCGATCCTTCCTCACAATGCCCTGGAGGTGCTCGATGCCATGGCTGCAAAGCTGAAGGGCGAGAGCTATTCGCTCTACCCTGACTTCCCAGGGGGAGGCATCGTTGATGTGGAGGATTACGACGATGGGCGGGGATCGGTATCCATCCGTGCAAAGCTCAACACCTCCGATGTGAAGAAGATCATCATTGAAGAGCTCCCGTTTGGCGTTACCAGTGAGGCGATGATACGTTCGGTGGAGGATGCGGCAAAGAAGGGTAGGATCAAGATCAGCTCGATCAACGACTACACCTCCGACAAGGTGAACATTGAGATCAATCTTGCGCGTGGTACCTACTCTGACGATATCATCGACGCCCTCTATGCTTTTACTGACTGTGAGAAAAAGGTTTCGGTGAACCCCCTGGTGATCCGGGACAATATCCCCACCATCATGGGTATCAGCGAGATCCTGGACTACCATGCCTTGAACCTTCTTGATATCCTCAAAGCCGAGCTGGAGCTGGAGAAGGGCCATCTTTTGGACAAGCTGCATGCCCGCACCCTTGAGCGCATCTTTGTTGAGGAGCGCATCTACAAGAGGATTGAGCAGAAAAAGAGCGCCTCCGATGTCAGCAAGGCCGTATTCACTGGGTTCAAGCCGTTCAGTGAACAGCTTATGCGACCCTTGGTCGATGAGGATGTCGAGCGGCTTTTGAAGATTCCCATCAGGCGAATATCGCTGTTTGATATTGAGAAAAACCGCCATGAGATGGATGAGATAAACGCACTTCTTGAAACGATCGAGTACAATCTCGGCCATTTGGTGGAGTATGCCCTTTCCTATCTTGGGGAGTTGAAGGGTATGCTCTCTGTGGAGGCGCATACCAGGAAGACCACGATCAAGACGTTTGAGCTTGTCGATGTCAGAGAGGCTGCCGAAAGAAACCTGGCTATAAAGTATGACTCTTCCAACGGGTATCTGGGCTATGGGGTAAAGACCGGCACTACCCAACTTGAGGTCAATGCGTTTGACCGTGTCCTGATCATCCGTAAGGATGGTACCTACCAGGTTATCGATGCCCCTGAGAAGGAGTTTGTAGGCAAGGGGATGCTCTACTGCGGTTTTGCAGACAAGAGCGAGCTGGA
The DNA here is from genome assembly GCA_964392855.1 of uncultured Sphaerochaeta sp. Lineage (GTDB taxonomy): Bacteria > Spirochaetota > Spirochaetia > Sphaerochaetales > Sphaerochaetaceae > Sphaerochaeta. The sequence continues at coordinate 15 of CAYMRN010000424.1, read as the reverse complement.
GAAGATTGTCTTCAC
>CAYMRN010000423.1:0-1907 GCA_964392855.1 uncultured Sphaerochaeta sp. | reverse complement strand
TTGCGATAGAGCGTGATGAGTACCAGCGTGACCTGCAAGCCGATGCGGACAGATACTTGCGGCATGTCGCCAAATTGGCGGCAACGAAGCAATTGGAAATTGATACGGTAAAGTTGGAAGGAGCTATCCATGTGGTGGTGCGGCAGCTGCTCAAGGAGCAAAAGGCCGATCTTCTGGTACTTGGGGGTATCACTGATATCCGCTCAAGACGAGAGGAGCTTTCCAGTGAGACCGATAGGATGATGCGTACGTCTCCATGCCCCGTTTTGGTGGTTCGGGACGATGACGATATCTGGCTAGAGTTCGAAGAGTAAGGAGCAGTACATGATTTTACTGGATGTTTTAGACAAGGATTTGGTCAAAGTTCCCCTTACTGCAAGTGACAAGCAGGGAATAATAACCGAACTTGTTGAAATTTTGACAAAAGCCAAAGGGTACTCTCCCCAGCAGTTTGACGAGATGCTGGAGGCTGTGCTCAACCGAGAGAGCCTCGGGTCCACCGGCATAGGCAATGGGATTGCTATTCCGCATGCGAAAACCAATGTGGTCAAGCGTGTGACCATGGTTGTGGGCATCAGTCGATTCCCCGTCGAATTCGACTCTCCTGATGGGCAGAAGAGCAGGATCTTTTTCCTGGTCCTCGCTCCATCAACTGCGTCATCGGCACATGTGGAGCTCCTGGCTTCCATCGCCAGAACCTGTACGTCCAATGTCTTCAGGAGGATGCTTGAAGGTGCAAAGGATGCTGATGAGGTGATGAGGCTTTTTACTGAGTGATACCATCTCACAATGAAACTGATATGAGGGTGGGGCATTGCTTACGCAGTGCCTCGCTTTTTGGTTATAGCTCAATATAGGAGAAAATAGCTAGGCCGGTCACGCATATGGACATTTTCTTTTTTCCCTTCTATGGTGATCGTATTAACCTTTGAGGTGTGTGTAGTATGCGGCAAATTTCCACTTTTACCAAAGCTGAGTCGGAATTGCTCGATCGGTGTGAAGAGCATCTAGGCGAATCTTCTGAGACACTTTTTTCCCATCTCCAGGCTTTGCGCAGCGATGTGAGACTGCTTTCTGAAATTGCAAACAGGTCGCCTTCCCCCAATCAGGACTTCAGCGGTCAAATGGATGGACGATCATGGAGGACCCTGGCTGAAAAGCTCAAGAACCAGGGCATTGATGCTGTGGTAAATCTTCCTGTAAAAGCGGTTGTGGGCCGTTCGTTTCTGGTGAGCAAGCTCCATATGTTTGGATTCCTTGAGAAGATATCCCATACACAACCTCTGCTCATCCCATTGCAGCCTGCAATTGAGGATAGCTACCATAACACCCTCTTTGACCTGATGGCTGAGGATCTCTATGTGTCGGTCATATCAGAGAGCAAAGGCGGGGAGCCCTGGCTGCACCGGGCGACTGAGGAGCTGATTAGGATGTGGGACTACCGCACCAGTGTCAACAAAAGTGAGTTTGCACCAAACTTAAGGAAACTTTGGATAGCCCGACATACCATTGTCCCTGTCCTGGGGACCCTGATGGGAACCGTTGAGCTGATGCGCCTTTCATTTGGGCTTTCCTCCATCTGGTACACCTTCATCACGTCCCAGGCAAAGAAGGAGGGGATGACCCATGCACTGGAAGAGTACCTCTTCTCACTTAGCTATGAGCAGATAAGTTTGCTCAGGGCCTACATGCGTGACCAAGGGGTTGACGCCATCAGCAGGGGCCAGGCGCATGAGCTGCTTGAGGAGTGTGGTGAGTCTGTGTTTGAAAAAGGGGAGGGGTCTTCGGCTATCCAGCTCTACCGCTCTTTCTTGCAACGCCAGACGCTTGCAAAAGGAAGGCGCCTCACAGGGAGCAAAGGCCCCCATAGGAGCCTTGAAGAGTATTTTCTGATCTATCTCTGGGAA
>CAYMRN010000422.1:0-1914 GCA_964392855.1 uncultured Sphaerochaeta sp. | reverse complement strand
GAGGCATTCCTTTTTGTCCATACCGCCCTTGCCAAGGCAATAGTGCGTGATGGGGAGGGAGCTGGGAAGTTCATTGAAGTAACGGTCACCGGCGCTCTGGACAAGGCGAGCGCGCAAAGCCTTGCCCGCTCGGTGGTATCGAGCAATCTTGTGAAGGCTGCCTTCTTCGGCAGTGATGCCAACTGGGGTAGGATCCTCTGTGCGATGGGCTACAGTGGTGCCGGCTTTGATCCTGAAGGGGTAAGCCTTTCGTTTAAATCGGAGAAGGGTAGCATAGAGGTCCTCTCTGAGGGCCAGCCCATAGCCTTTGATGAGAAGATGGCCAAGACCATCCTCCTGGAGAGGGAGGTGGCCGTCCTTGCCAAGGTAGGCGAAGGCCCTGGATTCGCCACTGCCTGGGGGTGTGACCTATCCTATGAGTATGTGCGCATAAATGGAGATTACAGAAGCTAATGATGCATATGATGAAGAATGAGATCCTCAAGGCTGAGGTATTGGTTGAAGCAATTCCGTATATCAGGCGGTTTGCAGGGAGCGTGGTAGTGGTAAAGTATGGCGGTTCTGCCATGGTTGATGAAGCTTTGAGCTCTTCGGTCATCCAGGACATCGCCATGCTCAAGTATATCGGGCTGAAGCCTGTAGTGGTGCATGGTGGGGGCAATGAGATAAGCTCATTGCTGGCAAAGCTGGGCAAGAAGACAGAGTTCCTCGATGGGCTTCGGGTCACCGATGCCGAGACGGCTAAGGTTGCTGAGATGGTGCTATCCGGCTCCATCGGCAAGCGTCTGGTCGAGCAGTTGCAGAGTGTGGGCATCCCCTCAGTCGGCATCAGCGGCAAGGATGGGAGGACACTGCTCTGCTCCAAGAAGAGGGATGAGAAGGGAAGGGACCTGGGCTTTGTGGGTGAGATCGACAAAGTGGACACCACCTTGCTCAATACCCTGATAGGCAATGGCTTTGTCCCGGTCCTCTCCCCAGTTGGCGTTGATGACAAAAGCCATACCTACAACGTCAATGCTGACTATGCGGCAAGTGCTGTCGCAGGGGCCCTTGATGCCCAAAAATTGGTATTCCTCACTGATGTCGAGGGGATCCTCAAGGACAAGGATGATCCTTCCACCCGGTTCAGCTCCCTTACAAGAAAGGAAGCGCTTAGCTACATCAAGGACGGCACCATAGCCGGGGGGATGATCCCCAAGGTCCAGTGTTGTCTTGATGCGCTCGAGAAGGGGGTGGAGAGTGTCCACGTCCTCGATGGCAGGGTCAGCCATGCCATCCTGCTTGAGATATTTACGACCGAGGGTATCGGTACCATGGTCACAGAGGAGAGTATATAGATGGATATGCGTCAGATGATAGAACAAGGCAAAAGCTACCTGCTTGAGACGTACAGCCAGGTGCCGGTGGTTTTCACCGGTGGCAAGGGTTGTACCCTAACTGCAACAGACGGCAAAGAGTATCTGGACTTCGTTGGAGGCATCGCCGTCAATGCCCTGGGGTATGGGGATGAAGGGCTGATAAAGGCTCTTACTACAGCCTTGGACAGTGGTTTGATACACTGTTCGAACCTCTATTACAACGAACAGGCTATCAAAGCGGCGAAAGCTATTTGTACCCTGGCGGAGATGGACAAGGTCTTTTTCTGCAATAGCGGAGCTGAAGCAAATGAGGCAGCCCTCAAGCTTTCACGCAAGTTCGGCCATAGGAGTACCCCGGCAAGGACGGAAATTATCACAATGAAGGAGTCCTTCCACGGCAGGACCTACGCTTCGGTCACCGCTACAGGACAGGCAAAGTATCATCAGGATTTTGATCCGCTTCCCCAAGGGTTCAAGTATGCGCTTTTCAATGACCTGGAAAGTGTCAAAAACCTCATAACAGAACAGACCTGTGCTATTTTGGTCGAGCCCATCC
>CAYMRN010000421.1:0-1916 GCA_964392855.1 uncultured Sphaerochaeta sp. | reverse complement strand
AACCTGCACCTCATACCTCTTGAACAACGAAGAGTCGTCTCCAAGGGCCAGGCCTAGGTGTATCGCATCACTTGAGGTGTCAATGGCTAGGATGTTCACAGCTCTATTCCTTCAATGGTTATTTCCCGCTTGGTGTCGGGCATAATACTAATATCGACAAAAATAGTCCCATCGGGAAGCATTTCCTGAATCTTTTCGCTCCACTCGATGAGAGTCACCCCATTTCCGTAGAGCATCTCCTCGCCCCCGATCATTTCAACCTCATCGGTACCACAGATCCTGTAGAGATCCATGTGGTAAAGAGGCAAGACCCCCTCATACTCCTGCATGAGGGTAAAGGTCGGGCTGACAATGGCTTCGGTGATACCCAGAGCCTTTGCAATGCCCTTGGCAAGCACTGTCTTGCCGGCGCCTAGGCTCCCGCGCAAGGAGACTATTGCCCCGGGCGTGCAGGCCTTTCCAATGCGAAAGCCCAGATCAAAGGTCTCTTGGTGGGAAGAGCTGATAAAGCGCATGGCAGGTTACTCCTCAGTGTCATCTTCTTCAAAAGGGACTTCCAGGTCATCCCCTTCTTCAGTTCCTTGGATATGGAAAGGCCTTTCCTTATCCTTACCCAGCAGTTCAGCCGTATTGACAAACTGCTGGATGATAGGTGAGGAGAGCTTCTCCCCTGTAATCGCTTCATAGTCACTCATCAGGCGGACAATGACAGGGTCGTTCTCATCGATGGCCCTTGCAAGTTCTAGGAATTCACGGGCCTCATCCAACTCCTCGTCCTGGAGATGGAGGTAGGCAAGGTTGGACAAGAGGGTGATATTCTTCTCATCCAGGTCGACAGCGGTGTTGAGATAATTCTTGGCAAGTTCCTTCTTGTCAGTTTCCAAGGCGCAGATGGCCAGCTCGTTGTAGATGTCACTGCTGCTCTCCCCTAGGGAGATACAGGAGAGGAACGCCTTCTCAGCTTCAGGGAACCTCTGCAACCGTCGCAATGCCCAACCTTTGAGAAACCAGGCATTCCATACCTTGGGGCTCTCTTCTAGATAGCTCTCAAGGTTGACCAGGGCCTCTTCTTCCTTGCCCATCTGTATCTGGTCATATGCCTGCATGAGAAGCTTGTCGTTGTTGAGCTTGTTGTTGATGTCGCCCATGATCTTCTGGACATGGGTGCGCTTCTCTCCTTCCTCTGCCACCTCAAGGAACCTGTCAAGATACTCTTTGGCTATCTCGACATTGCCCTGGTAGAGATGGAAGAATCCCAGCTCGCTTAACAGGGCTTCGTCATCTTCGAACAGGGCGACCCCTTCCCTAAGGGTTTCCATCGATTTCTGTTGGTAAAAGTCATAGGAAGTCCCCTTGGTTGTATCAAGGGAGGCTCGTTTGCTGTAGAAGGTTGCAAGGTTGATGAAGGTCTCTCGCAATGGTGCGAGGTGGTTGACTGTAAGGAACAGTTCCTCGGCAAAGTCATAGTTGCCTTTCTGCTCTTGGGATATGGCTGCTAGGTTCAGTTCCTTTGGTGCATCTGCCTGCACTGCAAGGACAAAATCCCTGTAGTAGGGAAAGTTCTTGTGATCGGGATCGAAGGCGATGATCTTCAGCATACCTGCAACCAGTAGCTCCATGCTAATTTCAGTCGTTTCGAGGCTGTCTTTCCCATCAGGAAGCTGGACAGGGATCTCAATTGAAGGGTCTATGCGAAAGGTACCTAGATCCCGTTTCATGGAGGAGGGGAGCCGTATGTAGACCAGGTCTTGTAAACTGTTGTTGGATTGTTTCATGGGAATATCCTGTATAAAGATAAAACCTGCGGTGTCGGTCGAGGAGCTAGCTCTTGAACCTGTGGTTCAAGGGGGACGCTAGTTGAGCTGAAAATTCTGTTCCATTAAACCTCCGAAGAGGTCGGATCAATGCAAATCAGC
>CAYMRN010000420.1:0-1916 GCA_964392855.1 uncultured Sphaerochaeta sp. | reverse complement strand
CTCTCATCCAGCAGAGCGAGCAGGTCAACTTCCCAAACGATACCAAGACCCTGACAAGTGGGGCAAGAGCCCTCTTCGGTGTTGAAAGAGAAGTGCGAGATAGTAAGCTTGGGCATCTTCTGCCTGCATGCGGGACAGGTAGATACCACAGTTGTGACATCTTCGGTCTTGAGCACTTCATCAGAGGAACTGTCTTGGGCAAACTGGGTCTGACAGTGATCGCAAAGACGCACTGCTACCTTTTCATAGATCATTCGGAGGCTTGTGTATATATCTGTTACCGTACCCACAGTGGAACGTGGGTTCCTGTTCCTATACGTCTGTGAGATATGGATTGCAGGAGAGAGATGCTGTATCGCTGAAACCTTGGGCTTGGCAATGCCCAAGACACCCATCGCTTCAAGGAATTGGCGTTGGGACTCTTGGAAAATAACATCAAACAGCAGTGTAGTCTTCCCTGATCCGGAAACACCGGTAAACACCACCACTTGGTCACGCGGAATGGCCACTGACAGTTGTCTGAGGTTTTTTTCGTAGGCGCCTTGGACGATGATATGGTCTTTCATGTCCCTATTCTAGGAAGGGAGATGCGACAGGGCAAGACTGATGAGCGACATTTTAGCAAGTTTGTATGGTTTTATACCTGCATGACAACCCTGACTAGCCAAGCATAGGTATCGCATGATATACAATAATGAAAATTCGTAAAAAACAAGGAAGTCTCTTAGTGCATATATATGCTCTACCCTTACTTGCGTGCATGAAATGCAGTTTCTAGAGGGTCAGCTAGTTTCATTGAAAAGAGTGACATGATACAGTTGAAGTAACTTTTCTAGTATTCATACAAAGGAGGAGAGATGAAACTTGCAGTTCTCAGTGATGTTCATGGAAATTTCAGGGCTCTGGAAGCAGTGCTCCTCGATGCCAAGGGATTGGGCGTTGACCACATTCTGTTTCTTGGAGACCTTATCTTCATGGGACTTGATCCTCAGCCATGTTTTGATTTGTTGATGGCAAACAAGCCCTTAGTCACCATAAAAGGAAATACTGATGCCCATATAGAGGGGATAAAGTCAACCAGGCCCAAGAACGAAGAGGAAACGCTGTGGCGAAAGTTTGTTCGTTATACAGATATCCGTCTGATGCCCGAATCAAAAGCCGTTATCAAGACCTGGCCAATAGTACAAAACGGAGAGATAGGGAAAGACCCTTTCATTTTTTGTCACGGGAGCCCCTACTCCTATAACGAGGCCATAACGGAAGATATGGATCCCAATTCAGAGCTGTATGCGAAACTCATGGATGAGGAAGCATCGGTGATCCTTTGTGGCCATACCCATATCCCTGCTGACTTCACCCTAGGGGAGAAGCGTATCATCAATCCTGGGGCTGTTGGCTACTCATTTGACGAGGATCTTCGTGCTTCGTACGTCTTTATGGATATCCATAGCAACAAGATCAATGCCACGATAAGGCGTGTCGACTATGACCGAGAGATGTACATGAACGAGATTCGGCATGCCTCACATAGCTTCAAGCAGTTTTCCAGCGTCCTCTATGCCTTGGAGCATGGAAGGCCGGATCCCAACTATTAGACTTTTACTATCGTCTTGATCAGGTAGGAAGTGTAAATTAGGTATACAAACACCAAGAAGAATCCTTCAAATCGGTTGATCCTGCCCTTCCTACCCCTAAATCCATACCCAATTACAAACAATGAAATCGTAAGAATCGCCATTAGGGTCATATCCCTGTAGACAGTGGAGCTTTCTACAGCGAAGGGTTTGATCATCCCGGCTATACCCACAACTGCCAAGGTGTTGAAAAGGTTGGACCCTATGACGTTGCCTATGGCAATGTCCGGTTCCCCTTTCTTGGCAGCGATGATTGATGCGGCAAGTTCTGGAAGGGAAGTC
>CAYMRN010000419.1:0-1917 GCA_964392855.1 uncultured Sphaerochaeta sp. | reverse complement strand
ATGGAGCTCAAGGAGCTCTATCATAAGGCAGAGGGGGCAAGCGTCAACTTCCCTGTCTGGACTGCAGCCCTGCTGCCCTTGGCCCAGTGGCTTGAGATAGTGTACCTGCCCCAACTACCCCTGCTTGAGCTGACCCTCGTTGTCATGGCTCTGACAATGTATACCACCGAAATCATCTCAGGGCCGAAAGATGACTACGCCAAGACCTTGTCGCGCATCGGCGGTGCAAGCTTGCTGCTGGTCTATCCAGGGCTTCTGATAACCTTCATCGTACGTCTCACGGCCCTTCCCCATGCCTCGGCCTTCCTGCTGCTCTTCTTCCTTCTGGTGTTTGGCAATGATGTGTTCGCATTCCTGTTCGGCATGTCCTTGGGAAAGAACAACAAGGGGATCTTCAAGGTAAGTCCCAATAAGAGCATTGCGGGTTTTGTAGGGGGGACGCTGAGCACCATTGCTTTGGCCATCGCCTTCTGTCTTTTCTATCCAGGAGTTACAGAGATCGTGAGCATTCCCCAGGCTCTATTGCTCGGGTTTCTGACCAGTGTAAGTGCAAATGTCGGCGATCTCATCGAAAGCGCGTTCAAGCGTGCGGCCAAGGCCAAAGATAGCGGCAACCTGATCCCCGGAAGAGGGGGGCTGTTGGATTCCATCGACTCCATGCTGGCAAGCGCACCTGTCTACTGGCTCTTGCTTGTGCTGTTCTAGACCATGAAAAAGGTTGTGATCCTAGGCTGCACCGGCAGCATCGGCTCCACTGCCATCAGGGCCATACGTGAGAAAAAAATGGCTGTCACCGTGGTAGGCCTTTCGGCTCACAGCAATGAAAATGCCCTTGTCGCGCTTGCAAGGGAACTTGATTGCACCTCCATCTGCCTTACCGGCCGTAAGGGCAGACCCCACCCCAATCTCCATACGTTCCCAAACCTCTCGGACATGCTCTCCTGCGTTGACGCTGACATTGTACTCAACGGCATCGCAGGCTTTGCAGGGCTTGAGGCATCAATCCTCTCGCTCAAGAGGGGCTTTGACCTCGCCCTGGCTAACAAGGAGAGCATAGTGTGTGGAGGTTCCTACCTCTTTGCCCTGGCCAAGGAACATGCAAGCAAGATCATTGCAGTTGACAGCGAACACAGCGCCTTAGCTGAACTGTTGGCAAACAGGGCCCCAGAGGAGGTGGACGCCCTGATCCTCACCGGCAGCGGTGGTCCTTTCAGGACGCTTCCCAAAGAGGAGTTCGCCCACATCACCGTCGAGCAGGCTCTCGCCCACCCTACGTGGAAAATGGGAAGAAAGATCTCTGTTGACAGCGCCACCCTGGCCAATAAGGCCCTTGAAGTCATAGAAGCCTCCTACCTCTTTGACCTCCCCGCTGAAAAGATTGAGGTGGTCATCCACCCCCAATCGGTCGTCCATTCGATGATACGTACCGTCGATGGAGCCATCTACGCACAGATGAGCCCTCCAGATATGACCCTTCCCATTGTCAATGCCCTGGTGGGGAGAGCAAGACGTCTGGTACGGCCTCTGGACTTTACCAGCCTCAGCCTCACCTTTGAGAAACCTGATTACCAACGCTTTCCTCTCCTTGAGCTTGCCTTCTCCATCCTCCAGAGGAAAGGCGGTGCCGCCCTAGCCTTCAACGCAGCCGATGAGGTCGCCGTACACGCTTTCCTCGACAAGAGGTGCACCTATCCCCAGATGATCCGTGCCATAGAGAAGACTTTGGAACTGCCGTGGGAGCATGCACCCTCCTCCTGTGAGGAGACCCTTGCCCTTGATGCAGAGGCAAGGGAGCTGACAAGACGGTATGTATGAGCAGCCTCATGATCCTTATCAGCAAATACCTCATAGGGATGCTGGGCATAGCTCTTGTCGTGCTCGTTCACGAGATTGGCCATCTCGCAGCTGCCAGAGCAT
>CAYMRN010000418.1:0-1934 GCA_964392855.1 uncultured Sphaerochaeta sp. | reverse complement strand
AATGACCAGCTCAAGCGCCAAACACCATATCCTTAGGTTGGTAGACCTGGGTGCTGTTGAGGTTGACCACACCGAGCTGATCAATGGGATAACAGCAACCTTCTACAGAAGGACAAGCGCCACCATCAGCATAGGCTATGATGGCAAGGGAACTAGACAAGCCCTGGTGCAGAATCTCTTGAAGGAGGTACAGGATGGATTCTTTTCACAAGATTGCCCCCTTGATGATACAGAGGGCCATTTTACCGGTGATGTGCTTACCGGTGTCCTGCATCTTACACCAGAAGAAGCTGATGAGCTGATAGATATCATCCGTTCCTATGTAGCCTCACATGAGAAAAAAGGTGAGGGAACTCTTCCTTATGTCTATTCAGTGGTAACCTATCGTGCCTAGAGCCTATTCCATGCGAAACTATCTCATAGTCCTCTTCCTGGGATATTTTTCCCTGGGTGTAGCCATCCCTGCCATGGCCCTGATCATCACTAGCAAAGGGTATTCATTGAAAGAGTTGAGCATAGCCATGCTCTGTTTCTCTGTCAGCGTAATGGTCTTTGAGGTTCCCAGTGGTATCTTCTGTGACGCCCAAGGCAGGAGGAAGGGCTTTCTGTTGGGAATGGTGGTTACTTTGGCAGGAACGCTGTTGATGTGTAGCAGAAGCCTGACTCCCCTGTTTGTTGGGTTTGCCTGCAATGGGATAGGAAGGGCTTTCTCATCCGGAAGCCTTGATGCCCTGTTCATCGAGAACCATATGCGAGAGGGAAGGCCGCTTGATGAAGTGATGGTAGCCATGGATATAACCTCAAGCCTTGCATTGGCCTTGGGCTCGTTATTCGGAGGGGCTTTGCTTGCCCTTGGGGCGGGAGGCTCTCATCTCACTGATCATCTGCTTATGGTCAGGGGAGCCCTGATCTTGCTTTGCATGCTGCTGCTCTGGTTGCTGGTCGAGGATGACTCATCAGGGATTGGGGTGGAAAAAACTACATTTTTTGGTCAGGTCCAGCTATTTCTCCACTTTGTGAAAGAGAACAGGTTTTTGCAGGTATATGTGCTGTTCTCCTTCCTGCATGGAGGGCAGTTGTTCTCCCTGGAAAGTTATTGGCAGCCCTTTTTGCAGCAGTTGCTGAGCTCTGATTCCCTGATCTGGCTCTTGGGTGTTGTGGGTGGTTCAGTCTTTGCAATAAGCGTTCTGGGTTCGCTGCTGGGCAAAAGGCTTATGAAGGCAGGAACCCCTTCTTGGGTATTCCTGCTTGCGATACTCTGCGCATTTTCCATGGAAGCACTGTTCTTGTTTGTACAGAGCCCATTGCAGTTCATTGTCGTGTACTTAGGAATATACCTGGTACTAGGGGTAGTCTCTGTCATTGGAGGGGTGTTGCTTAACCAAAGCATGGATTCTCAAGTACGGTCGTCGGCTTTGAGCATCAATTCATTTGCACTCCAAGGTGGTGGGATGCTTGCCAACCTACTGGCAATAGGTGTTCTTGCATGTTTGCCCATCAAGATATTCTGGGCTCTGGTAGCGATACTGGGTTTTGCCACTATGCTCGCTTCTTCGAGATTCCTGCTACAGGCTGCGCCACGTTCCAGTCTCCAGCAAGGCCCGTAGGCCAGCGGCCTGTTCCTTGCTGAACTGAGCTCCCCTCTGGGTTATGATCTGTCCTGCCAGGATGGAGGCGATGATCCCAGAATCAGGGATGGAGTACCCCTTGCATTGGCCATAGAGGAACCCTGCAGCGTAGACATCCCCAGCTCCTGTGGTATCGACAGGGACCAAAGGGCCCTTTACCGGGACGCTAGATACCTTGCGCTTGTGGGAGATGAAGGAGCCCTTCTTCCCATTCTTTACGATTGCTGTCTCGCAGAGCTTTCCCATCGAACGACAGCACTCGTAGGGATCGTAGTTGTCAAAGAGGATGCGTGCCTCCTCCCTGTT
>CAYMRN010000417.1:0-1935 GCA_964392855.1 uncultured Sphaerochaeta sp. | reverse complement strand
ATAGGAACAGAGCGATCAGTTATTTTCCGTACAAGCGGGGAAGTATCGTCATGGCAACAGCGAATGCTGCAAGGGCGGCGATCCAGGCAACAAGTACGTTGAGGAACAAGCCACCAAAGACAAACCCGATCAGGGCACAGACTGCTATGGTAACCGCATACGGCATCTGGGTTGCAACGTGCTCAAGGTGGGGACAACCTGCTCCAGTGGAGGAGAGGATGGTCGTATCACTGATGGGAGAGGCGTGGTCACCAAAGACCGCTCCACCGAGGACTGCACTAACGCTGATCATCGCTGCATTGAGCAGGGTTGCGCCGTCGAATCCCTTAGCCTGGCCTAGGCCGACTGCAATGGGCATCACCAGGGGAATCATGATGGCAAATGTGCCCCATGAGGTACCTGTGGAGAAGGAGATCAAAGCAGAGAGGGCAAAGGCGATGATGGGGATGAGGGCGATGGGGAAACCACCTCCGACAACCGCTTCACTGAGGAATGCCGCCAGACCAAGCCCTCCGTCTTCAGGGCTGCTCTTAATGACTGTGCCAATGGTCCAAGCCATGGTAAGGATAATGAGGGCTGGAACCATGCTCTTGATGCCTTCGCCGATCGCTTCACTAGCTCCCTTGATGGTGAAAAGCCTGCGAGCGATGTAGTAGACAGAAGAGATGGACAGGGTAAAGATAACTGAATAGAAGAGTGCCATGGAGGCGTCGGTGTTGTTGAATGCATCACCCAGACTCATGGAAGCCATTGCAGCACCCAGTGTGGGGATGCTTTCGCCATCAATTGCACCAAGGTACGTGGTCATGGGAAAGAGTATCACAGCTGAGATAATCAGCAGCAGAATGGGGAACAGCATGTCCAAGGGCTTCGCTTTGGCAGCATTTTCCTCACCACCATCATCAATTTCACCAGGGGCAGGACCGAACTCTTCATTGTAGAGCTTCCCTGTCTCCTTGGCATACGCAATGCTCTTGGCCATTGGGCCGTAGTTGCGTCCGGTCAGGATGATGTACAGCACCATGATCAAGGTCAGGATAGCGTAGATATTATAGGGGACCGAGCGCATGAAGAAGCTGAATTCACTTACTCCAAGGGTAGCGAATCCTTCCGATCCTTTCACTATCGACATGACGGTGATCACCCAGCTGGAGATGGGGACAAGAATACAGACAGGTGCTGCTGTTGAGTCCAGGATATAGGCAAGCTGTGCACGTGCTACTCCGTTCTTGTCGGTGATGGGACGCATGACGGTCCCCACTGCAAGGCTGTTGAAGTAGTCATCGATGAAGATGAGCAAGCCACAGAACCAGGTCATCAGGAGGCTAGCCTTTTGGGTGTGCAGCTTATCAGCAGCCCAACGGCCAAAAGCATGTGCAGATCCGGTTCTGCTGAGCATTCCCACCAATCCTCCAAGGAGTGCGCAGAATAGTAGAATACGGATGTTCCATCCGTCATTCAAGGAATCCGCAAGCATGTCGGTAAGGTTGAGAATTGCTACAAAGGGATTCCCTCCTGCAACAATCAGTGTCCCGGAAAGGATACCCAGGAACAGTGATACCATCACGTCCTTGGTAATAAATGCCAGAGTAATGGTGAGTACGGGTGGAATAAGACCCCAAATTCCAAAGCTTGCCATAATAGACCTCTCTCTAAGTAATATGGCAAGACTATAGCATAACAATAGTTACAAAGTACAGAAGAATTCATCAAATTAGTATAAATATTTACAAAATGTTACTATGATAACACAATCCGTCAAGACAAAGGTACCGTTACAATTTTACCTTACTGTCAGAACCAAGAAATTGCCCTCCTTTCGAGGGAGGGCAATCTCTTGAGAGAGGAAACTCACTAGCGGGAAATAAGGGAGAATCTAAGAGAGAGCGCATCGATAGGCTTGTCTCCGAGGTCCTGACCATACTCCAGCTGGTA
>CAYMRN010000416.1:0-1936 GCA_964392855.1 uncultured Sphaerochaeta sp. | reverse complement strand
TGGCGAAGCGGACAAATGGGTTATCGCCAGCCTGCAAAGCCTGTTCAAGGATGGATGGAGTGTAACGATCTTTGCTGAGAACCTTCTGCAGAGGCAGCGCCTCATGCAGATGCTCAATGAGTTTCCCGCCCTGAGGTGGGAGACTGTGGAAATTTCAGGGGGCTTCTCCATACCCGAGGAGAAGGTCATCGCAATCTGCGAACATGAGATATTTGGGCGACGTCGCCAGGTTGTGAAGACCCTGCAGCATACCCAATCCTCTCCGTTGGACTCCTTTGTCGACCTCAATGAGGGAGACTACGTCGTACATGTGAACTACGGGGTGGGCCAGTTTGTCAAAATCGACCGTGTCTCCAGCTTTGACCGTGAGCGGGACTTCATCAAGATAGAGTATTCAGGCAACGAGATGCTCTATGTCCCCATCGAGCAGGCAAACCTGGTCCAGCGCTACATAGGCAGTGAGAAGGGGGATCCCCGATTGGACACCCTTGGGGGACAGGGTTGGGAGAACAAGAAGAAGAAGGCACGCAAGAGTGCCGAGGACCTGGCCAAGCATCTCATCGCCCTCTATGCAAAACGTAAGAACAGCGTAGGCTTTGCTTTTCCCAAGGATACTGACTGGCAACTGCAGTTTGAGGCTTCCTTCCCCTTTGATGAGACAGCTGACCAGCTGACATGCATTGAGGACATCAAGGAGGATATGGAGAAGCCGATGGTCATGGACCGACTGGTATGTGGGGACGTGGGATACGGCAAGACCGAGATAGCCTTCCGTGCCGCCTTCAAGGCTGTCATGGGCGGCAAGCAGGTCGCCTTCCTTGCACCGACTACCATCCTTGTCGAGCAGCACTACAACAACTTCATCAAACGGGTGGGGTCCTTTCCCATAAGGTGCGCCCAACTCTCGAGGATCGTTCCCAAGAAAGAGCAGAAAAAGACCCTGCTCTCTGTTGCCGAAGGCAAGGTCGACGTGCTGTTCGGCACCCATAGGATCTTGCAGAAAGATATCCTGTATCGCGACCTCGGCCTGCTTGTTGTCGATGAGGAACAACGATTTGGGGTAAAGGACAAGGAACGCATCAAAACGATGCGAACCAGCATCGACTCACTCTCCCTAAGTGCAACACCGATACCGAGGACACTGTACATGTCACTGTTGAAGATACGTGACATGTCCCTGCTTACCACCCCACCCATAGCCAGGATGCCTATCAAGACCAGCATCGATGAGTACGACGAGTACGTCATCTATCGGGCCATACGCGAGGAAGTAGCTCGGGGCGGACAGGTATTCTACCTGCACAACAGGATCGAGACGCTTGAAAATGTGGTCAACCAGCTCTCACAGAACCTTCCTGAGATCATCATAGAGAGTGCCCATGGCCAGATGGACAGTTCCAAGCTTGAGGATACCATGCGCCGTTTTGTCCACGAGGGTATCCAAGTCCTTGTCTCGACGACCATCATTGAGAACGGAATAGACATACCCAACGTGAATACCATCATCATAGACCGTGCGGACCGCTATGGCTTGAGTCAGCTCTACCAGCTGCGCGGAAGGGTGGGGCGCAACGACCGCCAGGCCTACGCCTACCTCTTCTACCCCCAGGGGAGTGCACTCAGCGAGGTGGCGCTCAAGCGGTTGAAGATCATCAGCGAGAATACGGAACTGGGCTCGGGCTTCAAGGTAGCCATGAAGGATATGGAGATCAGGGGAACAGGCAACCTCCTGGGCCGCGAACAGAGTGGGCAGCTTGCCTCAGTCGGGCTGGACATGTATATCAGGATCCTTGATGAGGCGATCGCAGACCTGCAGAGCGGTGGCGAGCGCGAAGAGGAGAAGGAGGTTTTCCTTGAACTCGAATATACAGGCTTCATTCCCGACTCCTACATCAAGGCCCCCCAGGTCAAGTTCGACATCTACCGAAAGATAGCC
>CAYMRN010000415.1:0-1944 GCA_964392855.1 uncultured Sphaerochaeta sp. | reverse complement strand
TTGACTTCGCCCTTGGGCTGTGAAGCTCCCCCAACACCAACCAATCATAGTGGGAGACGGGCACTAGGTCAAACGGATAGAGCTAAAACCCATGCGAAGGACAAAGAAAAATATGGTCTTACAGCAGGTATGACACCGTCCACTCGCTTGATTCAGGACGAGGGTAAACCGTATACTGGGCCTATGCAAAATGTCACCCGCCTATGCACAGGAGTTGACCATGTGGGATAGCAGATCGTTTTCTCAGCGTTTTTCACAAGCAGCCAAAAAAGGGGATTATCACCAGTTAAACGCCCTCAGGGTTGCTGTATTCTCTGATACTGTGCAACACATCCAAAGGGAGCAATATCTCAACCAAAGGGGAAAAACAGTGCTCTTACCACTGGACCGACGGCTTACCAAAGAGAGTGTGCTCTACACAAAAAAACTGGAAGACACCCCTTCATCCAATGTAAAAACCCACATCAGTGTAGTAAATGCCGACTGCCTTGCCATAGCAGAAGGGGAAGGGAACAATCCCCTGGTCCTCAACATGGCAAACCCCTACACACCAGGAGGAGGGGTCGAGAGGGGCGCAGGGGCTCAGGAGGAACATCTGTTCCGCTCTTCCAACTACCTGCTCTCCCTCTACAGCTTTGATGATGCCCTTGCCAAAGCGTACGGCATCCCCAAGGCAAAACAATCCTATCCCCTGCATGAGGCGTATGGCTCTGTCTATTCACCTATGGTGACCGTATTCAGAGGCAGGGAGAAGGATGGCTATCCCCTTCTGGACCAACCTTACAAGGCAAGCTTCATAGCCATTGCTGCTATCCATGACCCCCCTCTGGTCAAAGGCAACCGAGGTCTCTATGAAATGGCAGAGGCAGACCAGGTGCTTACCAAAGAGAAGATGAGAACCCTCTTCAGGGTTGCCAAGAAGCACAATCACCAGACCCTGATCTTGTCAGCTCTGGGATGTGGGGCCTTTTGCAACCCTCCCCACCAGATTGCCGCCCTCTTTAGGCAGGTTCTTCAGGAAGCGCCCTACAAGGGTGCATTTGCAAAGATTATCTTTGCGATACAGGACGACCACAACACACACAAGTGGTATAACCCCGAAGGAAACTTTGCTCCCTTTGAGCGGGAGTTCAAAAGCGGAAACCTATGATTACCATACGAAAACTAGCCAACAAAGACCTCCCTGCGGTGTACGAGTATATCAGCGGCGAGCCGGAGATCAACCTGTTCATCCAAGGGGATCTGGAGCTCTATGGCCTGCAGGGCGAGAGCGTATCACTGTATGCCATCGGGGAAGAGTGGGACAGTATCCTGCTCAAGTACTACTGTGACTTCATACTCTACAGCAAGAATCCCACATTCAATACTAAGGCCATGGGAGCACTGCTTGCACGCCAAGAAAAAATACTGGCCATCAGTGCAAAAGAGTCCCTGCTTGCGCAGATGCAGGACCAGTACCCCAAGCAGAAGATCCAAGGCACCTTCCTGTGCCGTTGCAACAAGAGCAGCTTCATCCCCTTGGAAGAGGCTGATGCTCTTGCTATTCGAAAGCTCACACCAAAGGATGGGCCTGCCATTGTGAAGTTTTACCAACAGATCGAGGAATTTGCCCAACCATATCTGGCCCATACAAAAGAAAAGCTCTCTGAAATAACAGCGAACCTTGAACAGGGAGGAGTGGGCTTTGGCCTGTTTGAAAAGGACAAGCTCATCGCCACCGCCTATACCACAGCCACGACAACAAGTGGAGCTATGATCGTGGGAGTGGCCACACTCTATGGATACCGTAACCGTGGATATGCTTCTGCACTGGTTACCAGACTCTGCTCCCATTGCTTCGCAAGCGGACTGGAGTTCCTCTGCCTCTTCTTTGACAACCCTAAGGCCGGAGCCATATACAGGAGGCTCGGATTTGAGGTGGTGGATAGGTGGTCTCTCATGAGG
>CAYMRN010000414.1:1002-1952 GCA_964392855.1 uncultured Sphaerochaeta sp. | reverse complement strand
TAGCAGAAGCTATGGATAAGGATCTGAAGATTGCTATCTCTATCAAGCTAATGAGCGGCCTTACCCTATTTCAGTACTCTGCTGAAGGGGCAAATCTCAGCAATGAGAGTTGGATAGACCGTAAGTTCAGAACTGTCTTGAATTTTGAGATGAGCACGTTACGCTACGCCTTATGGCTTAAGCAACGGGGGAGTACCCTCGAGGAGAGAGGTCTTGACCCTACCAAGTTTGTTGCTTGTGGAGGGGGCTTTCCCATCTATGTGGAAGGAGTGGGGACTGTAGGGGTTGCGATCGTATCAGGCTTGACTGACATTCGTGACCATGAAGTGCTGGTAAAATGTATCAGCCGCTTCCTTGGTGAGGATGAGGTCCCACACTACCCTGTCCTCTAAAGCTGACTGACTCAAGAAACCCGAAGCCTAGGCCTCGGGTTTCTTCTTCTTGAGCAGCTGCATGTAGTATTCGCCCTCAATGGCAGACTCTTTGATCCCAAGCAGGGACAAGAGATTCAAAAGCGCCTTTTTAGCCTGGGAAACCTTCCCCTCATCCTCAAGGATACATTCCATCTCGACAAACCAGCCAAGCCCTGTGACCTCGACCAGTTCGATCACCAGAGGGGGAAGAAATGCAGAAAATGGGTATGTATAGCGGTACCCCTTCTTGGTTTTGGTGATATATACCTCATACCCCATGCTGAGAAAGAACGCTAGGGCAGATTCTGCCTGGTCAGGGGAGGAGGTAAACTCCACCTCATCATTGACCTCTATGCCTTCCTTGCGGCTCTTATCCTTATAGGTGAAAACCAGTGTCCCCTGCATCTCTGCAAAGGAAGGGCCACTTTGTTCAACTCTCATTCGAAACAGGGTATCCTTCCCCTTGAAAGAGAGATAGGTATCACTCTTCAGCTCAAAAAGGGCGAGATTCACGCGCTTTTGGGGGAAAACGGGGCG
>CAYMRN010000414.1:0-992 GCA_964392855.1 uncultured Sphaerochaeta sp. | reverse complement strand
AAGGGCAGCAGAAATCCCTGCAAGGCCTTCAAGGCGCCCCTGCAACGCAAGAGGATCTGCAATATGGGCTTTCAGTTCGACTTCTAAGGACATGCTAATCCTTCCAAGGGAAAATCATATTCCGGAAAGACCGGTGGCCTACACTCTCCTGCTCATCATAGAGCAACTCATCCCAAGGGATATGTTTCTTGTTAGCCTCGGGGTTCTCCTCAAGATAGTCATACTTGTACATGAGGAGTTTGGTCGCATCACTGGAAGCAAGCAACATGCCGGTGACCCCAGGAGCCAACCCAGCAAGGAAAAGGGAGAGGGCAAAGATGACAATCTGGTAGATAGCCTGAAAGAAGGAGAAACCAAGATTGTCAATGAGGATGACGAAGCTCTTCTTCAACGTCTTTAGGGGAGTGTCTCCACGCATCTGGTAAAAGAGTGGGAAGAAGTACATCATCGCAAGGCTCAAGCCTGCAAACACCCAGAACAACACCACCGAGAGGATAGTCCCCACCATGTTCCCATAGCTCAGATAGAAGGGAATGACCAGAAGGATCAGGGTGATGTCCAGCACCAACAGTGCCCAAAACAACAGGGCATGACGCCATGACTCCCTGATGCCCTGCTTGAACCCATCAAAGCCACCACGTTCGTAGCAGCTATAGGAGTGTGTCGAGGAGGCGGTGGCCGCAAAGAAGAAGGAGAACAACCCCAGAGACAACAGCATGGCAAGCAAGCTCAGAGCCATACTGGCTTCACCAAGGCTAACTGCACCCATAAAGGCCAACATCACCAGAAGAAACCCCAAGTTATGGATAACTATGCCGATAAGGTTGTCCCAACCATCGAAAAAAGCTTTTTTAATGAAGAATCCAATCATGCTTCTAGAGTAGCGATATAGTGGGGATAAGGCAAGCATATCTATCGGTGGTGGGAATTTAGATGTAATCGAATATGATACTTCTCTCCTGGATTATTCGTACAAGATTTCAAGATAAGAT
>CAYMRN010000413.1:0-1955 GCA_964392855.1 uncultured Sphaerochaeta sp. | reverse complement strand
ACCATATGCACTATGAGCGGTTTGAGATCAGCAGCACCAGTGCAAGGCTCATCAACGAGGCAAAGAGATCCGGACGACCTGTCGTTGCCACAGGAACCACAAGCGTACGGACACTGGAGAGCGCCTTTGACGAACAGACGCAAGAGGTTGTACCTGGCTTGAACAGGACCAACCTCTTCATCAAGCCAGGGTATAGGTGGAAAGTTGTGGATCATCTTCTGACAAACTTCCACACCCCGGAGTCAACCCTGCTGGTGCTGGTAGCAACCTTTGCCGGGAAAGTGCTCATCGACAGGGCTTACCGGCACGCCATTGATGAGCGGTATCATTTCTTCAGCTACGGGGATGCCATGTTCATTCTGTGAACAGGACCTTCTGGATTGCCAGGGCAATCTCTTCCTTGCTCTGCATCCCATCCAGACGATGGAACTTGACCTCCTCAGGCAAGTCACTGAACAGGTGCTCATAGTTACTCTTGACCTGCTCCAAAAACTCATGGCGGTCAAAGAGCTCGGAGTTACCACCCCTGGATGCTATGCGCCTGATGCACTCATCAACAGGGGTGTCGATGAAAAACAGGTACTTGGGGGCGGGGAACCGGTTGAGTTCCCGAACCTTCTCAAGGGGGCACTCCACCCCCTGGTATGCGAGGGAAGAGTAGATGTACCGGTCGCAGATGACGAGCTTTCCCTTCTCCATCTCACTTACCATGCCATATATCGGATTATACAGATGATCTTCACGGTCGGCGGCATACAGCATCGCCAAGGCAAGGGGTGTGGTCACTATCTGTTTTTTTAGTATTGCCCGCACCAGACGGCCTATGGGCTTGTCTGTGGGTTCAAAGGTTGCACGGCATGATCTGAGTTCCTTGTCGCATTTTTCTGCCAACAACTGCATCTGTGTGGTCGTTCCCGACCCATCGAGTCCTTCAAAAACTACAAGATTCTCAAATATTTGTACCATTTCACTTCTCCTTACACCCCCATATGGTACTGTAAAGTGGGCTAAGGGTAAATCAGTTTTTCCATAAGGGGATAATGAAGCGCCTGTAAGTGGTGGCAAAGACGAGACAATAGGGTATACTGGGCGAAAGGTTTTATCAGGTGAGATATCATACTACGTTCAAAGACATAGCAGTTTCCATATTAGTGGTATTGGCTTGTACCGGCATCTGCCTTTACGGGATGCTGTTTTTCAGTGTGGTCAATCCAGCCCAACCTTTTGCCGATTTCCTTGTCGCACAGCTTGATAGGGGGTCCTCGCTCTCCTTCCAGGCAAAGGGCCTTGAACGCTCCTTTTTCAAAAGGGTGGAGCTCAGTGAGGTCTCTGTCACCCTTGATGAACAGACACCGGTCATCTCCGATGCCTTGTTCCTTGACTCTGGCATAACCCAGCTGTTGCTCTCCCTCATTGGGCGGGCAGACAAGCTCACCTTTACCCTGGAAAAACCCACAATTGCCATATCGATGGCACAGATGCCAACTCTTGGCGGTACTGTGGGAGATGGTGGGTCCCCCTTTCTTTCCACATGGCTGCAACGCAACTCACTGGGAGTTGTGGCAAACAGCCTGAATGGGACCTTTGCAACAGACGCCTATTCAGCTTCCATCCAAGAGGCTGACCTCTCCCTCTCTTTGAAATCCAACCTTGAGCTTGCTTCCTTCAAGGGAAGCATAGAAGAGGTTACCTCTCATGCAGGTGGTGCAAGGGCCACTTTGCAGAACATTCTCCTGGATATGGACTCCTCATATCTGGTACGAGCCCAAGCTGATAAAGGCGGGCTCTATTTCGGTGATAGCACAGCACTGTTCGAAGAGCTGGCCATTGAGAGCCAGCTCCCTTCGTCAGCCATCGGCAAGGGGAGAGTAGGCATCGACTTCTCGCTTGCGAACCTTGCCCTTGACCACCCTGTGCTGAATGCGTCCATTCCCAAGCTCTCTTCCCGCCTCTAC
>CAYMRN010000412.1:0-1955 GCA_964392855.1 uncultured Sphaerochaeta sp. | reverse complement strand
CCCTTGCGGTCGCTTCCTCTTCTTTTCCGTTCTCTTTCCCTTCCCTAACGCTTGTCATGTCATAAATCGCGGGCCGCCCAGTCCCCTGTGCTCCCTGCCCCATCGCTGGGGCGCCCGGACAATATACCCGATTTCCAGCCATCCGGTCAAGGCCCTGCAGCCCGTTGCGGAAGCTTTCCATCCGGCCTCGCATTGCCGAACAAGAAGGGATACTACCCGGATACGACCATCCTGTCCAGAGCTTTTGCAAAAAAACCCGAAAATACTTGCACGAACGGAAATTCCTGCATCACCGTGGAGGTTCCTCCAACATCCTTGCTCTACGGGTCCCGCAAGAAAGGGTTGTGGAAGCCGCCTCATCACTTCAACTGCTTGGATTTCCTATTTTTCCTTGCCGCTGGATCATACTCCTGCCAAGGATGAAGCAATACGACACCCCTAGCCCCTTTGCTGGTATGAAGATTTACGCTTACCATACCACTGGATACCTGGGGGAAGCTGTTCGGATAGAGCTTACCCCTACATCCCAATCACTCTCTATACTGGGCATCCCTGCAATGCAAGAGAGGCAGTTCAAGCTCAAGGCAAATGCACTATTTGCTCGTTTGGGCAGGGCCAAACCCACAGCCATCATCCAAATACCTCCAAGAAAGGAGTCTGCAACTCTGGAATTTGCCCTGTTGCTCGCCTTGTTGTTGGCAAACGACCGACTGTTGGACACCACCTGTCCTGACATTCTGGTGCTAGGCAAGGTCAATCTCGATGGAAGCATCGCCTGTATGCCTACCCTTCTTGATGCCATGGGGATTGCCTCTGCAAACGGGTGCAAGCTGCTCATTGCACCACCAACGCCCCATCCCTATTTCAGTGAAAACCTGGAAATAGTCCAGTGTGAGGATATAGCCACAGCCCTACATCAGTGCAGGCGCTTCATACTATATCATGAGGGTGAGCAGACGCCGTCCATCAGCAATGAACTGGCATGTCCAACTGCGGAGCACCCTTTCGCAGGCATCATAGGGCTTGAGCGAGCTAAGAAGGCGCTTGCCCTCAGCGCAGCAGGAGGGCTGAACATCCTTCTCTATGGTCCTCCAGGTGGGGGCAAGACCCTGTTGCTCAACACCATGAAAAAGCTTTTGCCCCCACTCACTACCGCTGAGGGTGAGCAGATAGCACGCATCCGAGGGGAAGTTCCCCTACAAAGGCCAGTTTTGGAGATACTGCCGCATATGGGTGAGAAGGATCTCCATAGAGAGGGTGAATCATTTCTCCATCGTGCACATCGGGGAGTGCTCATCCTCGATGAACTGACCATCCAGAAGGAAAGAACCCTCAAAACTGTCTCCTTCTTCCTGGAAAAGCAAAGCTCTGGGACGTATCCGGTAAATTTCACCTTGGCCTCAGCAATGAACGGCTGTCCCTGTGGAAATATGGGCAGGGCAGAAGAGCTCTGCATATGCAGTGAACGGCAAAGACAGCGACATTGGAACAAGGTCGGTTCAGCCCTTCTGGACAGGTTTGATATAAGCCTGGCCGTACTGCCGGAAAATCTTATGACTGTGCCACTGGCCCAGGAAAACCCGAACCTCCTTGAAACCATCAGAGAAGTATGGCTGAAACAGCAACAGAGGGACGAGCAGTCATACCTCAGGCTCCTTCCCTTATTGCATACCAGCTTATATGGAAGGAGTCTAAGCATGAGGGGGTGCCTATCAATATGCAAAATGGCCCTTCTCATAGCAGATTTCAAGAAAAGCGAGGTCGTAACTAAAGAAGATATGCTCGAAGCGTTATCATATAGGACATATGGAGTTGACCGACATTGGCGTTAAGGAGACAAAATTTTCCTGTAAGTAGTTGACACCAGTTCTTGCTTCCTGCTATAGTCCAATACGTTGCAGGGGCCGCTAGCTCAGTTGGTAGAGCAACGCCCTTTTAAGGCGTGGGTCACAGGT
>CAYMRN010000411.1:0-1958 GCA_964392855.1 uncultured Sphaerochaeta sp. | reverse complement strand
GCATCCGAAAAGTCAGTGACAATATTCCCCGTCAATCGTGATACTATATAATCCTTGGCCTGTACCACTTTTCTGGTCTTCTTGAATTGTTCGGGGCGATTATTCATGACCCACAACAGCTTGCTGAGGGTATAGGAAGCACTGATCCTATGGCCTGTGATATGGAAGAACAAGTTCTCATCTATTTGGTCCATGATGGCCCTAGACTCTTTGTCTGCCCGTGAGTCTGCCCATATGATAGAGTTCCCAATAGGGTTGCCTGCCTTATCAAGGCAAAGGCATCCCATCATCTGACCACTGAATGAGACCACTGCAATGGATTTCTCATTGATGCCCCGCAGCACATTCCTGGTAGATTCACATACAGCCTTCCACCAGTCATTGGGATCCTGCTCAACACAGTTCCCTTCCGAATATATCGAACGATATAAGGAGACCCAAGAACTCACTATCCTTCCCTTTTCGTCATATACCACGGCTTTATTGCCTGTTGTTCCTAGATTGTGAGTTAATATCAGGTGGTCATGCATTGGAGTTCCCTTACATATCATGTATTTCTTCTTCAGCCATTAGTCCTCAGAGAACCAAGGTTCCAAACTCTTGTACAAGGCAGCAAAACGCTCCACCTTTTTCTGGTACAACGCATGGACCTTCATATCAGGTTGTATGATCTCTTTGGTGGGGTTCATCTGCTCAATTATGGAGAAGTCCTCATAGAGCGAACAGCCAACCCCGCCAAGCAGGGCAGCACCCATACTCGTTGCTTCAGTAAGAAATTGTGGGATCATGATATCACATCCAAAGACATCTGAGAGAATCTTTCTCAAATAGACATTGAGAGCCCCCCCTCCAATAAAATTGACCTGCCTGTCCGGAACCTCTGCAAGCATCCCGGTAATACAGAGGTTGAGATTCATTGCAACCCCTTCCAGGAGGGCCCTACAGTAATCATTGAAATTCGTATTCACATTCATCCCTACGAAAGCCCCTTTGGCCTGTGTATTCCACCAAGGGGAACGCTCGCCCATAAGATAAGGCAGATAGTAGAGCCCATTAGCCCCTGGTTGCGATGCTTCAGCCAAAACATTAACCCTATCCATGGTTTTGCCATCCGATGAGTTGAGGAATGTTTTTGCAAACCAGGACAACGACCCACCAGCTGTCTGCATGGTGGCACAAGGCTGATAGAGCCCCTCTACAGGGTGAGCCCAAGTGAAGGCCAGCATCTTTTCATCTATCAGAGGCCGTTCGGAGGCTATGGAGACCCAAGACGAGGATCCCATATAACAGTAAGGTTTCCCAAACGAGACAGAACCAGCACCTAAGGAGGCGCATCCTCCATCACCTGAACCTATGATGACAGGAGTCCCTTCAGGGATGCCTGTAGCCTGGCTAGCCTTCCTGTGCACAGAACCTATGCACGTAGTGGAAGGGACCGCCTCAGGGAAAAGAGACTTGGGGATACCAACCCCATTGAGGATTTCATCAGACCAAGAGAGTGTCTCTAGGTCGAAGGCATTCGTCCCTGAGGCGTCATTGTAATCAGTGTAGAACTTCCCTGTAAGCAAGAAGCTTACATAATCCTTGGCTTGCAAGACCTTGTGGGTCTTCTTGTAGACCTCAGGAAGATTCTCCCGGATCCACATCAGCTTTGTCAGCGAGTAGGACGAGCTGGGACGATGGCCGGTGATCGTGTATATCTTCTCAAAGCCAAGGGCATCGATGAACTCCTTCTCCTGCTTCGTGCTGCGCTGGTCGCAGTAGATCAGTGAGTTATAGAGCGGCTTGCCCTGCTCGTCAACGCAGAGGCAAGCCATCATCTGGCCACTGAAAGATACGGCAGCAACCTTTTTTCGGTCGATGGTAGCCAGCACTTTCTCAGAAGAGAGACATACGGCTTCCCACCAGCAGGCAGGATCCTGCTCGGCCCAATTCTGGTTGAACACATGCATGGCATA
>CAYMRN010000410.1:0-1968 GCA_964392855.1 uncultured Sphaerochaeta sp. | reverse complement strand
GAATCGATGCGGATATCCTAGGCAGTGACCATGCCCCTGTGATACTCACCTTGTCTCTCTGATCATAATCACACAGCTTGTGCCGAGCAGTCAGAGCCAACCAAAGCCCGAGGGAAATCCTTCGGGCTTTGGTTGGTTCTGAGCAGGAGAATTGTATGACCTGTTGGGAACTGTTACATCAAGAGGGGGTCAGCTAGTCCCTCCCTGCCTTTCAAACACCCTCCTCTCCTGTGTTGAGAGGATTTTCTTGCACATCCTCACTGAAAGAGGGGTTACCTCCACCAGCTCATCATCCTTGATGAACTGGATGGCCTGCTCGAGGGTGAGTTTGGATACGGGAGTGAGGGTAAGCGCCTCATCATGCCCTGAAGCACGCATATTGCTCAGCTTCTTTGGCCTGGTAGGATTGAGGGTAAGGTCGAGGTCACGATTTCTCTCCCCTACGATCTCACCTTCATACACAGTATCACCAGGAACGATAAACCATCGTCCCCTGTCCTCAAGTTGCCATAGGCCATACGCTGTGGCAACCCCTGCACGGTCACTGATCAATGAACCACTAAATCGGTCTGGAAAATCACCTTTATAGAGCTCGTAACCCTTCATTACGCTGTTCATTATTCCCAGCCCCCGAGTATCGGTCATGAATTCGTCATGGTAGCCTATGAGACCACGGGCAGGTATCTCAAACGACATCTTGACCCTTCCGCTTTCGGTATAGGTGATGTCGCTCATCTTTGCCTTACGCTTGGCAAGCTTGTCCATCACTTGGCCGCTGCTCTCTTCAGGACAGTCCACCGACAGGTACTCTATAGGTTCAGTCCTTCTGCCTTGTTCGTCCTCTTTGAAGATGGTCCTTGGCCTTCCGACACAGAGCTCAAATCCCTCCCGGCGCATCTGCTCCACAATGATTGCCATCTGGAACTCCCCCCTGCCTTTTACAGTAAAGGAGTCGTCAAAGTTTTTCTCAATCCTGATCGAGACGTTTCTGAGCACTTCCTTCTGCAGTCTCTCCCAGATCTTTGCCGAGGCAATGATCTTTCCTTCCTTACCGGCAAGAGGACTTATATTCTTTGAAAAATACATGGAGACAGTGGGTTCGTCTATGCTGATCCTTGGTAGGGCCTTGGGCTGCACATTGGTACAGATGGTGTCCCCGATGGAGACATCCTCAACACCTGCAAGGACTATGATATCCCCACTGGAAACATTGGTTGCATCGTGGAAGGTAGGCCCGTCGTAGGCCTGGAGCTTGGTGATCCTCAAAGGTTGCAGCACCCCACCCTCCTTCACACAGACAAGGGAGTCATGCATGTTGGCCTTGCCGTTGATGATCTTGCCGATGGCAAGACGGCCGAGGAAGTCACTGTATGAAAGGTCGCTGACCAGCATCTGGAAAGGCTGTGTATCATCATAGGTGGGAGCTGGGATGTAATCGATGAGGCAATCCATCAGCTGATGCATGTTGTCATCAAGGTCGGTAGGCGTCAATCCACACCGTCCATCCTTTCCTATAGCATAGAAGACAGGCACTTCCAACATCTTCTCGTCGTCACTGAGCTCAAGAAGAAGGTCATAGACTTCGTTGAGCACCGCTTCACTACGGGCATCTTGGCGGTCAATCTTGTTGATGACAATGATGGGAGTGCGGTTCAGCCTCAATGCCTTCTCAAGCACAAATCGTGTCTGTGGCAAAGGTCCTTCTGCAGCATCGACAAGCAGAACAACACCATCGACCATGGATAGGCCTCGCTCCACTTCCCCACCGAAATCTGCGTGTCCTGGGGTATCGATGATATTGATCTTCACCCCTCTCCATCTGATAGCGCAGTTTTTAGCGCTAATGGTGATTCCACGCTCCCGTTCGATGGTACCGCTATCCATAATCCTATCTTGGTTGTCTCGGGAAACCAGGCCGCTCTGCTTGAACAAGGCATCTACCAAGGTAGTTTTTCCATGGTCGACGTG
>CAYMRN010000409.1:0-1979 GCA_964392855.1 uncultured Sphaerochaeta sp. | reverse complement strand
TTGAGACAAGCCACAAGCTGATGCGTGAGCAGCGGATCAATTTCTTTGCTGAGGCCGATTACTCTGTCGACAAGGAGCTGTTCGCCCTAGTCTCCACCATCCTTGCAAAGATGCAGGCTGAGAATCTTCTTGCCGCTGAACATAAGAGGATGGCCTCTGATGCAGTGAGAACAAAGTAATTGTCAGAGAGGGCAAAGAAGTCTTGGGCTACTCTCAATTCTATTCAAACAACCCCTCTGTGATCAGGGTCGCGATCATTCTCATACCTTTCCTGGTCGGGTGGAGGCCATCGAAGAGCAGACCATCATCTTCGGTGATAGGGTAGGCTCCTAGGTCTATGAGGTTTGCCTCTGGACAGTTTCTGACTGTCTCCCTTATGGTCCTTGCCAGGTCGTTCTGGCTCCAATTGTGCATGTTCACCTCATCGAGGGACTTGTCCCAACGTTGCAGCGGGGTGCAGAAATAGAGCTTGCTCCTTTGATGGAAGCTGAGCATCTCTTTGACCAGACGGTTGTACGCCTCAGCGAAGACCGCAAGGGTTGCAGGGTTTTCTACCTGCCCAAAGTCGTTTGTTCCTCCAAAGACAATGATGATATCCCCTTTCAGGCGCTCTTGTCTTGTTTTTGCAAGGAAGGAGGAGGAGGGTGGGCGGGCTCCGGTCACACTTATCCTGCTGCCCGAGTAGGACTCATTCATGATGAGATGCAGGGAGGTCTCCTCTTTCAGAAGATGCCACCATGTGTGTTCCACAGAGAGGACATCGCACCCTTCCTTGGGATAAAAGACCTCGTTTCCAGGAGGGTTGTACCCTGTAAAGGTAGAGATGGAGTCTCCAAGGATGGAGAAGGTTTTCGCTATCATGAAAGAAGTGTACAAGGGCAAAGATACGGAAGCAAGAGAGTATAGGTTCCGTTTCACAGGTAGCTTGTGGTATGCTCTGTCGAAGGAGGCATCATGGATACCAAGATTGCTGTAGTGCAAGAGGGAGCTGTCGCTCGGGTAGGGGCACTGTTTGTGGAGGCTTTCGGCCGCTCTCCTGCCCTGTTGGTCTCTGATGGGAATACCCTTGGTATAGGGGGTTTTGCCATTATCCAGAGCCTTGAACAGCGGGGCATAGAGGTCAGGCAGTGCAGTTTTGACGCTCTTCCGCAAGTATATGCCGATGAGCACTCCATCGAAAGGGTGCGCCTCTGCTTAGCCCAGGATGCAAGCATAGCTATCGTCCTTGGTTCAGGAACCCTCAACGACATCACCAAGCGTGCAAGCTTTGAGGTGGACCGCCCGTACATGGTGGTGGCCACAGCGCCCTCTGTCGATGGCTACACCTCCTACGGTGCGGCAGTCTCCATCAAGGGGTTCAAGCAGACCCTACCTTGCAATGCCCCCACAGCTGTTGTTGCTGATACCACAATCCTTTCGGAATCTCCAATGCCCATGATAGCCTCAGGGTTTGGGGACTGCATGGCAAAGTTCACCGCAGGAGCAGACTGGATCGTTGCCGACCAGTTGGGTGTACAGCTTATACGCGAAGATGTCTGGACGATGGTGCAGACTCCCCTAAGGGAGGTGTATAAAGCGCATAAGGAGATAGCCAATCGCGAGATAAACTCCATTGGTCTTCTGTTTGATGCCCTCTCAGCCAGTGGGTTCGCTATGCAGATCATGCATGACTCCAGGCCTGCAAGTGGAGCTGAGCACCTCATCAGTCACGTATGGGAGATGGAGCATCTGGAAAAGGATGGCCTCCCTGTAAGTCACGGCTTCAAGGTTGCTGTGGGGACCCTTGCCATGAGCTTCCTTTACGAGATGCTTCCTAGGATGGATTTCTCTTCTATCATGCAAAGGAGGGTGGAAAGCTGGGAAGAGCGACAAGAAAATATCGAAAGGGCCTTCTCTTTTGCTCCGGCATTACTTGAACAGATCTTGCCGATAGCTAAGAGCAAGTTCCTTGCCGGTGATGATCTGATTGAGCGAAGAAG
>CAYMRN010000408.1:0-2001 GCA_964392855.1 uncultured Sphaerochaeta sp. | reverse complement strand
TCCACTTTCTCGGTCTTGGCACAGTTACTCCTTACGGTAATCCTACAGGTGAGGTATTACCCTCTGTATAGGTTGTTATAGACATATGTCGATTACTGTTTCATGATAAAGGCATTATCGACATATGTCAATAACCTAGAAAAAGAATCTCTCTCCTTTTTCTGATTTTGTCTGAGATTGTTGGGAAATGAGGGGAAGCTGGTGGCTGATGAGGGTAGATATGGCTAGGGCGTGGATAAAGAAGTGCGGCCTGCTTTTGGCAGACCGCACAGGTGTTTGTGAATTTTGCTTTACATGATTATGATCTGATCCCGCTCAGGTCCGACCGATACATACTTGATGGGAGCTCCTATCAGCTCGGAGAGGCGCTTGCAGTAGATCTGTGCATTCCTGGGAAGGTCTTCCCACTTGCGAGCTTCGGTAGTGTCGCTCATCCACCCGTCATACTCTTCGTAGATGGGCTCGGCAATCTCCTGCAAGGCTGTCTCAGGAAGATGGGTGACAGTCTCGCCGTTGATCTTGTAGGCGACACATACCTTCAGCTTCTCAAAGGTGTCCAGCACATCGAGCTTGGTGAGGGCGATGCTCGTAAAGCCGTTGATCCAGCAGGAGTAGTCGGCAGCGACTGCATCGAACCAGCCACAGCGGCGAGGGCGCCCTGTGGTGGCACCATACTCCTTGCCGATATCCTGCAGTTTCTTTCCAGTCTCATCAAGGAGCTCTGTCATGAAGGGGCCTCCTCCGACGCTGGTGGAGTAGACCTTTGCCACGCCGATGACCTCGCTGATCCTTCTGGGGGCGATGCCGGCACCGCTGGTGGCCCCTCCTGCGGTGGGGTTGCTGCTGGTGGTGTAGGGGTAGATGCCCCAGTCCAGGTCGCGCATGATGCCAAGCTGGCCTTCAAGGAGGATCTTCTTCTTGTCCTCATAGGCTTGGCGAACCAAGGGGACGCTGTCGATGATCTTGTCGCCGAACTGCTCTTTCCATTTGGTGCAGAGGGCGAGCATCTCTTCTACTGTCACCTCAGGCAGGCCAAAGTAGGCCAGTTCCCGGTTCTTCTGGGGAAGGGCCATCTCAATGCGGTTCTTGAGGCGGTCAAAATCGAGCAGGTCAGCTGCCCTGATCCCCGATCGTGTGGCCTTGTCGCTGTAGCAGGGGCCGATGCCCCTTTTGGTGGTCCCTATCTGCATCTTCTGGCTTTTGGCCAGTTCCTGGGCTCCGTCGAGCATGCGGTGGTAGGGCATGATGAGGTGGGCTCGTACATCGATGAAGAGGTTGTTCACCTCAACACCCTTCTCGGCAATGGAGGCCAGCTCTGTCGCCATGGTGTCGAAATTGACTACGGTCCCGGCCCCTACAATGTTGGTGGTTTCAGGATTGAAGATCCCGCTGGGGATGATGTGCAGGGCAAACTTGCCATGCTCGTTGATGACGGTGTGCCCGGCATTATCCCCTCCCTGGTATCGGATGACGATATCGGAATTGACAGCAAGATAGTCCACTATGCGGCCTTTGCCCTCGTCTCCCCACTGTGCTCCTACGATTGTTGTAATGCTGCTCATCAGGTGCGCTCCTTGGCTCTTTCTTCAAGCATGATCTGTTCTTTTACTGTGTGTTTTTCAATGTCCTCAGCATCCCAAGGGTACTTGATCCAGACATTGCCTAGGTCCAACCCGGCGAAGTAGCGCTTGATCTCAGGGGGGAACTCCACATCCTTGTCCTTCTGCTTGTTGTGCAGGACCAGGACTGCGATCTCCTCAGGCTTGAACTTCAAAAGCTCCCCTACGCAGTATGCCAGCGTGGCACGTGTGTCGTCAACCTCGTCGATGAGCAGCACCTTCTTACCTTCCAGCTGAGACTGTACTTCGTCGATCCATTGGATCTTTGTGGGGTGGTCCTTATGCTTGTTATCAAGGCCGTAGTAGGAGATTCCCACTGCATATATGGGGCGGTTGATAAAGGTCTTCATGATCCTGGCGGGTATGAACCCCCCACTTCCGA
>CAYMRN010000407.1:0-2001 GCA_964392855.1 uncultured Sphaerochaeta sp. | reverse complement strand
CGATGGATCATCCTGTTCGCCCTCATGGCCCTGATACTTTCGGTGGAGTTGCAGTGGTTGAACATGGCCCCTATAGGCAGGGTTGCAAACCTCTACTACCAAGGCCAGATTCCTACCAGGTTTTCCAACCCGGTTGAGTTGCTCTCCCTTGCCTATCTGATTATTTTTGTCATAGCGAGCATCCCCACTTCCTATTTGATACACCGCCTTGGGGTGACCTTGAGCATCCGCATTGCTGCAGGGATGATTATCTTCGGTTCATTGGGCAAGTGGATATACCTTTCTAATTTCCCCATAGTCCTCTTTTGTCAGATACTTCTTGCTTTGGCACAGGCAGTTGTGCTCAATAGCATCACCGAGATAGTCTCGCGTTGGTTTCCAATCCGCGAGAGAGGAATGGCTGTCGGTATGGCTTCAGCAGCCCAGTACCTCTCCCTAGGTATCGTCATGGTCCTTTCTCCCCTTATGGTGGTTACCAAGGCCGATGCAGCCAACTATGGAGGCGGCTTTGAAAGGATGATGGGCACCTATGCCCTCATCTGTTCTGTCTTTGCCATTGCAGCGGCGTTCTTCATCAGGGAGAATCCCCCTACACCCTCCTCCAGTTTGCAGAAGCCTGAGGATGTTTCGTTTATCAACTCCTTCAGGGCCATGAATGCAATACCCTCTTTGCGAGGCCTCATGATCATCTTTGCTGTGGGGTGGGGTGTCCTGATGACCATCCTGGTCAAGATTGATGCCATAAGTGCACTGCTGGGCTTCCCTGATTCCGATGGACGGCTTGGTATCGTGCTGCTCATAGGAGGTATGGTAGGGGCAGTGTTGCTGCCCTCCCTCTCTGACAGGTGGCGAAAGCGTAAGGCGTTTTTTGTATTCTGCAACCTCTGCTCAATTCCTGGAGTCCTGCTTTTGGTATTCAGCGGTGACTTGGGATCGCTCTTCCTGAACAGCAGCATATTCGCCCTTGCCGGGGCTTTCATCGTAGGGTTCTGCCTGCTTAGCTCCATCCCCATCGGAAGCCAATATGCTGCCGAGCTAGGGCATGGGATCTCTGAGGAGATCATCCAGGCCATGCTGCTGCTGTTTTCCCAGGTCAGTGGCGCTGTGATTCTTATCATCACCTTGGCAAGCAGGGGCCAGTATGCCGGTCAGTTGCTCTCAGGGCTTGCAGCCCTGCTGTTTGCAGCTATGATGGGCAGCACCTTCCTCAAGGAGAGTGAGGTCATTGTCACCGAGGATGAGCGGTTGCATGAAGTCATAGAGAAGGAGATCGTACACCTACAGTGATGACCATACGACAAGCAAGACGGGAGGAGCTACCCCAGGTCCTTGCATTCATCATAGAGCTGGCCAAGTATGAAAACCTCGAACATGAGGTGGTCGCAACCATAGAAACCATGGACAGGTGGCTGTTCGTCGAACAGAAGGCAACCGTGCTCTTCTGCTGTGAAGACGAAAAGCCTGTAGGCTTCGCCCTCTACTTCTACAACTACTCGACATGGGAAGGGTGCTGCGGCCTCTACATAGAGGACCTTTTCATCCAACGAGCATTCCGTGGCAAAGGGTATGGAAAGGCCCTGATCGAGCATATCAGCGCAATAGCCGTTGAACAGGGCTGTACCAGGGTAGAGTGGGTATGTCTTGACTGGAACAAGATGAGCATCGACTTCTACAAAAGCCTGGGAGCTGTCCCTATGGATGGGTGGTCTACCTATCGTCTCACTGGGGATGCTCTTGCCCTGATGGGGAATAAGCAGGGAAAGCATAAGAAATAGCAAGCACAAACTGATGCATATAAAGATGAGAACACCTTTTGAGACGAAGATAAAAGACGATTCCTTTGACAGTTGGACAGCCTCTATCTGCCATATAACTCATTACCAAAAAGTGTTTTGCAGAAACAATAACAACACAGAATATTGTAGTATATTCTGTGTTGTCATCCATGTGTCCAGGAATATTTTTCGCTGATTATGCCTGTATATTCAGCTTGGCTCCTTA
>CAYMRN010000406.1:0-2004 GCA_964392855.1 uncultured Sphaerochaeta sp. | reverse complement strand
CTAGCGTTGTCGCTATGTGATGCTGCATCGGTACCCGTAGCTTTACCGTGAGGGCATACCCTTCGCTTTTCACCTGGACCTGCACGCGTTTTACCTTGAGCAGGTTGTCAAACTCATCAAGGCAGTGAGCGACCATCTGGGTAAGGGCTGCCTCACTGACAGTCACCTTGCCATATTTGCTGAACTCAGGTCGCACTATGGTCTTCTCAAAGCTGACATCCCTCTTGTTGAAGGGGGATCGGTGCTTTTTCTTGAAAAAGACACGCATGGTATCATATACAATTTGCGGGTAGTTTCGGGTTATCTCTATCGAAGGTACCGGAATGACATGCTTGCCTTCAGTGTAGCGTACGCGCATTGCGGTCTCTATCTCTTCCTTGGTCGCTATATCCTCTATCCTGAACAGTTTCTCAGGTTGGGGCAGGTTGAGCCTGCTGGCTATCTTGTAGATCATCTTCTCACTGGTGCCTATGATGAGGACCTTGTGAAACTTCTCTTTCTGGAAGGCATCTATGACTTGTTCCCTATGCTCATTATCATCAAATACAGCTGTTCGCACAGCAGAAAGGACATTGCTCTCGCGCTTGGCGGATTTGCCGGCAAGGATGCGGTCGCCACGAATGAGCAGCCCGTCATCAATGATGAGGTCGATCTTATATTTTTGAGCTACCAGTTTGGAACGAAAACTCTTGCCTGTTCCGCTTTTTCCAACCAACGCATATACTTTGGTACCCTTGAGTTTCCAGAAAGCATATCTAAATATCCGATTCATGGTTTCCATTATACGTATTTTCCTGTACAATAGAACAGCATTTTGTAAAAATTCCCATGAGAGTTTTAGATAATAGTTGTAAGGAGCGTTTTCCATGCAGAAAGTGCCTACGTTCAGCAAGGGTGGTGTGCATCCTCGCGACCAGAAGGTCTTCAGTCGTTCGCAACCAATCGAACGCATGCCTATGCCCACTGAGTTGCTTGTATCTTTATCACAACATCTTGGTGCACCGGCTAAAGCCTTGAAAGCAAAAGGGGATACTGTCTTGAGGGGGGAGAAGATCGGAAATGCTTCCGGTTTCATCAGCGCTGATGTCCACTCTCCTGTGAGCGGTACCATCAAAGAGATCCGAAAAGTCACTTTAGCAAACAGCATCACCTGTGATGCTTTTGTCATTGTCCCCGACCAGGAGCAGGATCCTGAGCCTACAGAAACATTCGACTGGAAGACCCAGGATCCGAGCGCACTGCTCGCTCAGGTGAAAGAGAGAGGTATCGTAGGGTTGGGTGGGGCGACCTTTCCATCCCATGTGAAGTTCTCCATACCCGCCGGCAAGCATGTCGATGCATTCGTGATCAATGGGGTGGAGTGTGAACCCTATCTCACAGCCGACTACCGTCTCATGCTTGAAAAAGGTGATGAGGTGCTCATCGGTGCCATGATAGGAGCGAAGATCATTGGTGCCAAGAGGATCATCATCGGCATCGAGATGAATAAGGTTGACTGTATCGAGCATCTCTCCTCCATAGCAAAGGAGAAGAACTATCCTATCGAGATCATCGGGCTGAAGGTGAAATACCCCCAAGGAGATGAGAAACAACTGCTGAAAGCGACAATTAACAAGGAGATCCCTTCAGGAAAACTCCCCCTTGATGTAGGAGCTGTAGTGGTGAACGTCGGTACCTGCAATGCCCTGTATGAGGCCATAGTCCTGCACAAGAGCCTCTATGAGCGGGTCATCAGCATTACCGGTGAGTGCATCGCACAACCCAAGAACATACTCGCTCCCATAGGGACCAAGATGGGCGACCTTATCGCCTTCTGTGGAGGCTTCTCCAGCGAACCCGAAAAACTGGTAAGCGGCGGGCCCATGATGGGATTCTCGTTTTTTGACGAGGAGACTCCCATGGTAAAGGGGTCAAGCGGTCTGCTTGCCCTTGCTCCTCAAAAGAACGTCAGGAATACCCCCTGCATCAACTGCGGGCGTTGTGTGGCAGCATGTCCTATCGGAT
>CAYMRN010000405.1:0-2009 GCA_964392855.1 uncultured Sphaerochaeta sp. | reverse complement strand
CCTGGGAGGCGTGGAAGTTGCTGAACAGGACCAAGAGCCTCGCCGAGAAGAAGGAGATCCTCAAATCGCTCTCCACCCCGGGCAAGAGGACGGTCACGGTAGAGGAGATCAGGGCAAAGGAGCTCCCTGAAATCCTGCATCAAACCATCACCACTTAGCTATACGAAAAGAGCCGATTCTGCTAACGGAATATAACATCGAGCAATACTTCCTGAAAATTCCGCACAACTTTAAGCATGCAACCCCAGAATAAGAGCTAATTCTTTTGATTGAAAGGGGTTTTGCGCTTGTGTTCCATTCTTTAGCATGCTACAATATTAAGCCTGTTAGAGAAGATGAAAAACAAGCAGAAATTCTACTACGTCTGGCGCAAGGACCTGGGTTATTACGTCGTCAATATCGACAAGCCCTACTGGGATGCAGAGAAGAAACAGATGCGCCATCGCTATACGATGGTAGGCAAAAGCAGGAGCAAGGACGGCCCTGTTGAGTTCGGTCCGAAGTATCGGGCCCGGATGGCCAAAGAGAAGGTGGTGGATACCCTTGCCATCTCAAAAACCACTGCCATCGGGGAGTACTTGCTTCTCAAGGAAGCAGAGGGAAGGGCAAGGGTTGCCTCTGCTCTTGCCAGGGTATTCAGCAAAGAAGAGGGCAAGCGCATTCTCGCCCTCGCCTCTTATTCAGTCTGTACTGGAGATCCCCTCTCCTATGCCGGCCCTTGGCTGGTGGACCATGGATTTGGGGACTTGGACTTGGAGGCTGCTCGAATCAGTGAGTTGCTGCCAAGCCTGACCCAAGACAAGCAGAATGCCTTCTTCAAGGATTGGCTCAAACGAAAAGGCAGTAGGGGGACTCTCTGCTACGATATCACCTCGATCAGCAGCTATGGGAAGAACAATGACCTCATTGAGTGGGGCTACAACAGGGATAAAGAGAAGCTGCAGCAGTTGAATCTTGCATTGCTGAGTGGAAGGGATAATGGATTGCCTCTCTGGTATACCCCGCTTCCAGGATCACTCAATGACTCAAAGAGTCTTGCCTCCTTGATAGATGAGCTGGAGAAGCTTGAGTGTGGCAAGTTTGCCTTGGTGATCGATAAGGGCTTCTATAGCAAGGCGAACATCAACTATATGGTGGACAGGAAGATACGGTTCATGATTCCCATCCCCAACACCGTAGGGTGGCACAAGGAGCTCATCGGCGAGAATCGTGCGAAGATGTTCTCCAATGTGGATGGGTATATACCATCTGATGATGGAGGAAGATTGCTTCAGTCTGTCACCCTCTACCGCCCCTTTGAAGATGGCAGCAGAGGATGGGTACATATCTACTATGACAGTGAGATAAGAGGCCAGGCTGAGCAATCCTTCATGGAGGAGTACAAGAAGCGGTATGAGGAGTTTGCTTCAGGCAACCTCGATCCCAATCATCTTGAGTATTACCAGCAATACTTCAAAAGGGGGAACCGGACCAAGAACGGACAAAAGGTATTGGCCAGGAAAGATCCGGTGAAAGTCTTTGAAGAGGATATCAGCGGATATTGGTGCATCCACACCAGTGCAGAGAAAGATGCAAGGAAGGCACTCTCTGCATACCGCAAGCGTTCATCCATAGAGCAGCTGTTTGACGACCTCAAGAACACCCTTGATTGCAACCGTTTGAGGGTCCATACCAAAGAAGCGATGCAGGGCAGGCTCTTCATCCAGTTTGTCGCTCTCATTCTGCTCACCGAGCTGAAGAGAATGATAAAGGAACACTCCAAGGAGATCTCAAAGTATGGCAGTGGCCACCGTCAAGTCTTGGGCCGAGTAGCCTCCTACTCAAGGGTAACGTTCAAGGGAAAGTACAAGGATCTGTACACATCCCCAACCAAGGGACAAGAGGAAATCTTCACTGCGTTTGGAATCGGTTTCCGCTAAGAATGAAGACCATGCTTAAGGTTGTGCGGAATTTTCAGTAATACCCATCCCTGCCGTTCTTGTTGTCCGAAATCGCCTTTACAAACATAT
>CAYMRN010000404.1:0-2011 GCA_964392855.1 uncultured Sphaerochaeta sp. | reverse complement strand
AAAAGACGAATTCACAACCCTCTTGCTCGACCTCTAGGAAGACCTTGTTGCGAGCAACCAGGTGAGCTTCCATCCAGGATATTTTGCCTCGTGTATATGCCATCAGGCATCGTATGAGGTAGTGATACCAGGTTCATTGTGCCTCCCCTCTAAGCCATGTCGGCATTTTCTCTATTTTTTGCCGATATGGCTATTCAGTATGGAAAACAAACCTATGCATATGTAACCCTAGCACCGACACGTTTACCAAAAGAAATAAGCCCTGTCTCTCCTGAATAATCATGTGTGGCCCATATTTCACCTTGCCTTTTCCCTTCCCCCTTGTACAATGACCCTATGAACAAGAAAGAATTGCTACAGCACTGCAAAGCCTTTGAACAGGGGTATGAGGATATTGGACTGCTCATATACGAGTGGATGAAGGACAACAAATCGCACAAGAAGACCTGCAAGGCGATACTGGCTCAGAAGGAAGGGGGTACCCAGCCACCTGAGTACTATCAAGCGAGCTCATTGAACTATCTGCTGAGTCACACCATCACAGACGCCAAGGCCCTCAAGCGGTTTCAGAACAAGCATGAGCCTGTGTTGCCCCCTAGGGCAAAGCAGGTAGCTGCCACCATGATCGAGCACCCCGCCTACTGGAGTTTCTTCTCCGTTGAGGAGATGCGCGATGAGAGCCTCTTCACCATCGTCGATCTGCTGACTGAAGAGAAGCATCTGCTGTACTCCCGAAGGCTCCCTGACTTGTT
Organism: uncultured Sphaerochaeta sp.; assembly: GCA_964392855.1. GTDB lineage: Bacteria > Spirochaetota > Spirochaetia > Sphaerochaetales > Sphaerochaetaceae > Sphaerochaeta. Next base: position 1,259 of record CAYMRN010000404.1, on the reverse strand, counting down.
GTCGGACCCCCGTATCAAGGGCAAGCACTTTCTTTCTCTGGTCTTCTCCAACGGAGAGTGCCTGCACAGTGCAGGCATTCTCCGGTTCAACGCCCTGTCAGTCTCAGACTTGCAGTTCTATTGCAGCTTGTTCTCTGATGATGCGCTTGGGCCAGAAACTCTAAGGACCATCATCAACGAAAACTACGCCGAGTTCTTTGCACTCGATACAATCAGCTTCTTCCCCAAACAGTACTACGAAAGTCATGAACTTCAGCAGATATGGCAACCATTCACCTTGGATGAGTTTGATATCACCAGGTTGGGAGGCGAATGGGAGACCGTGGAAATTGAGGACCAGATCAAGTACAACCTCCTGGAACCTGATGAGGGGATGAGGAGCTTACCCAATGGGAAGCTCCTATTCACTGACTACAATCTGATGGAAGGACAGTTGCTGCGTGATCTGACAACAGGGGAGATGGGCCTGTCAACAGCAACAGACAAGGCATACCTGTTTTTTACCCGCTTGCTTAGCCGTGCCTACCCAGAGCTCACCTTCCCTAAAAAGCCTGCTGTTGCCATCTCCCTCCCCCTTGCTGTGCTGTTGACGAACATGGAGAGGGACCTGCCTTGGTCCCATTTCAAAGATATCATGCTAGCCCTGACAGATACCATGATAGATGATCTCTTCGGTGATGAGGACGAGGAAGAAGATGTTCTGTGGCAACTGGAAGAGGAGGAAGCATACCAGGTCCTCCCAGATACAAAGCCAATGCCACACATCAACGATGGTTCGTTCGTTGGTGTGTGGATGGAAGAGCTTGAAGAGGAAGAAAGGGTCCAAGGCCAACTGCTGGCGGAGTACACCCTAGCCAAAAATAAGGGTGTCCCCTTTGACAAGGAGGATTTCTGTCGTCGAACTGGTGCTCCCCCGCGTGATGTGGATAGGTTTGTCCGTGAGCGGGACTACTACACTGTCCCCATTGTCGATGCAGGGTTTGAACTGCATGATCTGCCTAAAATCCGCAGTTCACAGCTCTGGCCTTTTGCTCAAAGCCTTGAAGACTCGGGTCTTTTCGAATTCGATGAAGGCCCGAATACCTTGGATGCGTTCAATGCCATTACAGCAGGAGAGTACAAGGACGTATATTTCTCAGTGGGGTTGCTGGCCTTCATCGAGGGGCTCTTCCTTGAATTCTTTACAGAAAAGCCGCTCTCCTACGGCATGGCAAACCTCTTCTTCTGGATCCTTTTCCATAAGGGCAAGGATTGGGTCC
>CAYMRN010000403.1:0-2012 GCA_964392855.1 uncultured Sphaerochaeta sp. | reverse complement strand
TATGCAAACAACCTCCTACTGGATTATTCCAATAGGAGGGAAAGAAGATATCTAAGTTTTGACCTATCCCTTACAGGGTTATAGTATTTTAATCTCGGAGTCCTTAAGCTTTTTAACCAAATTCAGGTATTTTGGCATTACTTCCCTGTATAGAGAAGCTCGCTTTGCCTTCAGAGTCACAAGAATAGCTAATGATAATAGTTTCATTTTTATCATTACCAAGAAAATCATATGTGAAAAATACAGGAGTCTATTTTTCATCAACATTCTTAATTTCTACAATTACATTATCTACCGAATGGGAGGGTAAATAGAATGCCTTACTTTCATTTTGAGCAATCGTCTCTTCATTAAGCAAAGCATTATATTTATTCAAATCATAATTTCTTGATCCATACACATACTCACTAAATCTAATCCCGATAAATTGTATTGTGCTATCACTATCATTCTTAATAACCAGAGCCTTATTTGTTCCTGAATCATCACAGCTGGAAAACATTGTTACCAGCATCAACGAACACACCAAAACAGACACAGCACCCCAAATTCTTTTTTTCATCATTTCTAGAAATATATTCCTCGAACGAGTATCGGTGAAGTATACACTTGTCTAGAGTATGAGGCAATAAACATTACAATTAGGTTGGTGTTAGTTTAGATCAAGATACATATTGTTACTTTGAGGATAGGGAAAGGTTCACAAGAGGGAAGGGAGCTTGCCGCCGCAAGCTCCCTTCCAAATTCAGTACAAATTCACTCTCAAGCAATCAGAAAAAACACATTTTGTTTCTGATTGTCCCCCATCCTACTCATCCTCTTCCAAAGAGTCCTTGTAGGCCTGTATGACCTCATCGGAAAGCTTGCCGCGCAGCGGCTCATAGTGGTCAAACTCGACTTCAAAGCTTCCCGTGCCACTGGTCATCGACTTGAGGTCAATGGCATAGTTCAACAGTTCTGACTGTGGAACCAAAGCCCTTACCAGTTGTAGATGTCCGATATCCTCCTGTCCCAGAACCCTTCCGCGTTTGCCGGAGAGGTCAGACAGGATTTCTCCCAGATACTCATTGTCAATGAATACCCCAAGTTTCATGATAGGTTCAAGCAGTACGGCCCCAGCCTTCGCCATGGCAAGCTTCATCGCTCCCCTGGCGGCAAGCTTGAATGCCATCTCACTGGAGTCCACCGGATGCTCCTTTCCGTCGACGAGGCTGATGCCCACATCAACTACAGGATATCCGGCCAAAAACCCTTCGAGCATCTGCTCATGCAGTCCTTTCTCGATGCCCGGTACATACCCCTTGCTGACCGTGCCGCCCTTGATGACATTTTCAAACCTATAGTGCTCACCACGTTCAATGGGCTCGATCTCAATCAGGACCCTTGCATATTGGCCATGGCCACCGCTTTGTTTCTTGTGCGTGTATTCCACCACACCGCTATTCTTGGTTATGGTCTCCCTATAGGCCACACGAGGAAGCTTTGTCTGGATGAAAATCTTCTGCTTCTCCATGATCCTGTTGAGGATCATGGAGATGTGCAGCTCTCCCATTCCTGAGACCACAGTCTCCTTGGTCTCCTCATTGAAGCGGATCATGAAGGTGAGGTCCTCCTCCTTGACCTTATGCAGTGCCTCATTCATCTTCACTTCGCTCTTCTTGTCTTCAGCTGTGATGGCAAGTGCATAAATGGGTTGAGGGAAGGCCACCTTCTTGAACTTGAACTTCAGGTCCGGATTTTCCAGAAGGGTTGAATTCGTTGATGCAATGTTGCTTTTTGCTATGATGCCGATGTCTCCGGCAGCCAGGGAGTCTACCTCAATGAGTTTTTTCCCTAACATCCTATAGACCTTGCCGGCACGTTCCTTCTTCCCGATCGAGGGGTTGTATAGCTCTGTCTCCCCTTTGAGGGTTCCGGTCACTACCTTTACAAAGCTCAGCTTGCCGCTGAACTGATCCAAGGTGGTCTTGAACACTACAGCACTTACCGGCCCCTCTTCGGCGATGGGGTAG
>CAYMRN010000402.1:0-2015 GCA_964392855.1 uncultured Sphaerochaeta sp. | reverse complement strand
CCTATTTTCTGCCCGCTTTTGTAGATCTGGGCATAGTCGACATCAATGAAGAGATCATTCATGAAAGGTCCTGTTGCTCATCGCGGGTAAAGCCTTCGACCTCGCCATTGCCCGGCACCTTGAAGGCGTCGATGAGACTGTTGAGCATGATCTCCGTATCAGCCGCATTCTCTCCCAAAAGCGAAGCTATCTGCTGTACGGTCTCCAAACTCTTCTGGATGACGTTCTCTGCCTTCTTGATGACAGTCTCCCTACGGACAGTTGGGGTGGTGATATCTTCAAAAAGGGCACCGACAAGCCTCTGCTTCTCCACTGAGAAGAAGGTGACACGCAAGAACTTGTCCTGGTAGTGCAGGCGGTACTGCTCAGCTTTGGCATAGGAGAACTGCTCGCGGAACTTCTCGTGAAATGGTACGAACCTCTCCAAAGGGAGTCCTGCAACCATATTGAGGGCCGCCTCCTCAAGGGGGAAGTCAACCTCAGAGAATAGGCGCAAGAAACCGCTGTTGCAGTCGACAATCTTCAGTGAGTCATCGACGATGACCACTCCTATGGGGATGGTGCGCAAAAGCACATCCATCTTGCTCTGGGCTTCCTTGCGCATCTTGGTCACACACATCTCAGGTTCCGCCATGCCGTCGAGGTAAGCGATGGCCATCTCACGGCAGCTGTTGTAACCACAACCGCCACAGTTGAGCTCCTCGCGCTTGTCAGCCTTGCCCAACAGATGTAGGGTCTGCTCTATCTCCTCATTGCTGTGGAGCATTCCAAACTGGTAGGAAGCAGGAGGCAGCTGACCGAAGCTACTTGGTTTCTCGATAAGGGAGTAGCCACGTGAAAGGATTTCCGAGACAAATGCAGGGTCGCCCTTGAAGGTCTCCTGCAAGGCTGTGATCCTCGAGCGGGTATAGCGGGAGGCAAGGCCTTTCTTGGAGGCTGAGGAACGCCCGGTGGAACCACCTGGGCCGTTGATGCACCCCCCTTCACAGAAGAGCAGCTCCAGAAAGTCGGTATTCTGATTTTCAGAGGCCATTCCCTGTAAGGTGCTGACCACCTGATCAGAGCCACTGATGGCTACGGCATGGGTCTGGAAGGGGTCGTTGCCCCACTCCATTGATGCTATCATTCCCCCCTCCACCGGATAGAGGGTAGACTTGCCTGCAGCGCAGGGGAGGAAAGCAGGCAGGGTCTCAGCACCCAGGTCCAGCTCCTCTCCGATCATATCCAGATCGATGTTCTCCTCTTCCATCCAGGAGCGCAGCTCCCCAAAGGTCAGCGAAAAATCCGGATAGCCGGGTGTCTCGTCAGCCTCTATCTTCTTTGCAATGCAGGGTCCGACAAAGACTATGCCGATATCCTGGCCATACAGCTTGCGCAGGTATGCGCTATGGCACTGCAATGGGGAGGGAACCTTGCTCAGGGAGGGGACAAGGGTGGGATAATATTTCTTTACAATCTGCACAACAGTAGGACAAGCCGTTGATATCCAGTCACATCGCCCCCCATGTTCGGCGGCATACTCCTCAATGCTTGCATTGACCAAGGCAGCTCCGATGGCTGTCTCGCTGGTGGCGAAGAACCCCAAGCGCTTGAGTGCCACAACCACTGAGTCAACACGGTTGGGAAACTCGGAAGAGACCGAGGGTGCAAGAGAGCAGAACACCTTACGCCCACTTTTGAGGAACTGCTTAACGCGGGCCAGGTCATTGCGGATCTTCTTTGCATGGGATGGGCAGGTATCCACACAAGCCCCGCAGTAGATGCAACGGTCCTTCACCAGTACGGCGGAGCCGTTTCGGACCTGAATGGCCTTTACAGGGCAGGAACGGACACACTTGTAGCTGTCCCTGCACTCAGTAAGTTCGGTATAGATTGGATATATCATCAGTTGCCTCCAGACTCTTCTTGTAGGGCCAAAGCTTCACTGAGCAGGTCAACGACACATTCTGGAGAAATTCCGCTGTGGGTATCCTCCCCTATCCTGATATTAGGGCCCTCAGAACAGGCACCAAGGC
>CAYMRN010000401.1:0-2017 GCA_964392855.1 uncultured Sphaerochaeta sp. | reverse complement strand
CTGGATAACCTCACCGTTCCACTGCTCGCAGCATTTTTAGTAGGGGCCTTTGTATGAACATTGTCCCTCCTTCAGGTTCGCTTGCCAACATGCTTGACCTCTGGTTCTTCTCCTTGCCTTACTCGTTTTGGTACCTGGCTCTCATCATGCTCGTCTTTTCCCTGGTCTCCTATGCTATGCGGCAGCTCAGTGCAAGTGGTGCCCTGGTCGCTTTTTTTGTCGGGATGGTTCCCACCTATGTGCTGGGCTTCGGGGCTTTGGCCACCTTGCTGTTGTTTTTCCTGTTTGCAGGGGTCTTGAGCAAGTTCTCCAAGATGCGTGCGAAGGAACATGTTACAGGGATCCAGGAAAAAGGGAGCCGCCGCGATGGGATGCAGGTCTTTGCAAATGGAGGCATGGCCCTTGTCTCTGCACTTCTGTACGCCCTATCGCCTTCTATAGTCACCTTGGTGATGTTCGGCTCGAGTGTGGCTGAAGCAGCTAGCGATACCTTTGCCGGTGAGATAGGCATCCTGTCCAAGACAAGCCCCGTCTCCATCATCACTGGGCGTAAGATGAAGAGAGGCCTCTCTGGAGCGGTCAGTGCCCTTGGCAACTTTGCCGGTCTCTTGGGGGCCTTGTTCATCGCCCTCTGTTGGATGAGTAACTTCCTGCCCCTACGTGGCAAGAGTTTTGCCTACGCTTCGATAGTGGCAGCCAGTGGTTTCTTCGGCTGTCTTATGGATAGCGTATTGGGAGCCACCGTCCAGGCACACTATTATGATGCCAAGCGTGACCGCCTTACCGAGCACCCTACTTCCGGAGGAGAGAAATTGCCCTTGGAACGGGGAATCCGGTGGGTTGATAACGACATGGTCAACCTGATGAGTAACGTGATCGCAACCATGCTTGGAGCCTCTCTTGTCCTTGTTGTGGGATAAAATGTTCATATCCACTTGCTTCTCTCCATTTTTATTTGTATGTTATTTTACGGTGGGATTGAATATGGCCCTCCTGTATATTTTAAGACCACATATTCTTAAGTGAGGATATAAATTATGGCAAAACAATTGCAGTTCAACGAAGAGGCACGTAAGTCTTTAGTCGCAGGTGTCGAAAAGATGTCCCGTGCAGTGATGGCAACCCTTGGTCCCAAAGGACGCTTGGTTGTGATTGACAAGAAGTTCGGAGCTCCTAATGTAACAAAGGATGGCGTCTCTGTAGCCCGCGAAATCGAACTCGAGGACCCGTTTGAAAACATGGGTGCCCAGCTTCTTAAGGAAGTTGCAACCAAGACCAACGATGTCGCAGGCGATGGTACCACCACCGCTACCGTTCTCGCTTGGTCCATTATCAAGGAAGGCATGAAGAGTGTCGCAGCTGGAGTCAACCCAATGGGTATCCGCCGTGGCATCGACAAGGCTGTCACCGATGCTGTTGTAGAGATCAAGAAACAGGCAAAGATGATCAAGGACAAGGAAGAGATCGCACAGGTCGCTTCCATCAGTGCCAACAACGACCGGACCATCGGAGACGAGATCGCCAACGCAATGGAGAAGGTCGGCCTCGATGGCGTCATCACCGTCGAAGAGTCCAAGACTATCGAGACCACCACGGACTTCGTGGAGGGTATGCAGTTTGACCGTGGATATCTCTCCGCCTACTTCTGTAACAATCGTGACACCATGACCACCGTCATGGATGATCCCTTCATCCTTATCTATGATAAGAAGATTTCCAACATGAAGGAGCTGCTTCCGATTCTTGAGAAGGTTGCACAGACCAACAAGCCCCTGCTTATCATTGCAGAGGATGTTGACGGGGAGGCCCTTGCCACGCTGGTAGTAAACAGTGTGCGTGGTATTCTCAATGTTGTTGCTGTTAAGGCCCCTGGCTTCGGCGACCGCAGAAAGGCCATGCTTGAGGATATCGCAGTGCTCACCGGAGGAGAGGTCATCAGTGAAGAGCTCGGCCTGAAGCTTGAGAATGCAGACCTGAGCCAGCTCGGTAGGGCAAAGAGCATCAAGGTCGAGAAAGA
>CAYMRN010000400.1:0-2029 GCA_964392855.1 uncultured Sphaerochaeta sp. | reverse complement strand
CCGCTGACGGCCACGATCTGGATGGCGTTGCCGATGACGTAAAAGTCCGCCGCCTGAACACCGCCGCCGTATGTGCCGAGCAGGGTGAAGAAGAGGATCTGGTTCAGCGGCATGAGCACCTTGGAGGCCAGGTAGGGGCTAGTCGTGATGCGGTGGACCGAGGATGGGCAAGCTATCCCCACCAGGTGGGGTTGTCCGGCAAGACAATCTCCCCACGCCTATATATAGCAGTTGGCATCTCCGGTGCAGTACAGCACCTTGCCGGCATCAAGACAGCAGAGTGCATTGTGGCCATCAATTCGGATGAGAGGGCGAATCTCCTCGACATAGCTGACTTTGCCATCGTTGGGGACCTGTTTGCAATCTTACCTGAGATAGAGCGTCGCCTTGAGCAAAGGAGCAGGTCATGAAAAGCATCTATACCCGCCTCACACATGATATCCTCAAGGACCTGGAGCAGATTGTAGGGGCCAGGAATATGATAACCGACCAGGAGAAGATGGAGCACTACAGCCATGATGAGACCAGCATCTCCGAGTATGCCCATATGCCTGAGGTGGTGCTTACGCCTACCACTGTAGAGCAGGTGGCATCCATCATGAAACTCGCTTCGAGGCATGTGATCCCTGTCACCCCTAGGGGAGCAGGATCAGGGCTCTCCGGAGGCGCGATCCCCCTTTTTGGAGGAATTGTGCTCTCCCTTGAGAAGATGAACCGGGTACTGGAGCTTGATGAGGCCAACCTGACAGTCAAGGCAGAAGCGGGCATCGTGACCAACAATCTGAATGAACAAATACAGGACACGGGCCTCTTTTTTGCAGGCTACCCCATGAGCCTCGAGACATGTATGCTGGGAGGGAATATTGCTGAGAACGCCGGAGGAGGTAAGGCGGTCAAGTACGGGGTAACAGGACGCTATGTCCTCGGCCTTGAAGTCGTCACGCCCCAGGGGGAGATTGTCAATCTTGGGGGAAAGGTTACCAAGGATGTCAGCGGCTATGACCTCAAGCAGCTGTACATAGGATCGGAGGGTACCTTAGGTGTCATCACCAAGGCAACCATCAGGTTGTTGGGGCTTCCCAAGGCAGCTTCGAACCTGTTGGTTCCCTTCAAAAGCGCCCTCTCTGCGATCTCGGTGGTTCCCCTGATCATGAAGGGAGGCATCATACCCACCAGCATCGAGTTCATGGACCGCCCCTCCATAGAGATGTCATGTTCCTACCTAAACGAGAGCCTCCCCCTCGAAGGGGTAGGTGCGATGTTGCTCATTGAGGTGGATGGCAACGATGAAGCTCAGGTAGAGCGGGACCTGATTACAGTAGGGGATTTGTGCAGCAAGCAAGGGGCGATGGAGGTGTATGTGGCCGAAGATGCCACCAACCGTGAGAGGATATGGTCGGTCAGGAGAAACATCGCTGAAGCGATCAAGGTGTATAGCCCTACCCAGAGCCTCGAGGATGTGGTTGTCCCCATCGGCTCTATTCCCAGTGTGTTGCCTCATTTGCAGCAGCTTTCAGAGAAGTATGGGGTTACCATCCCCTGCTATGGCCATGCAGGGGATGGCAACCTCCATGCTACGATAGTGAAGAACCCAGAGCATAGCATGGAGAGATGGCAGGAGATGGAGCCGAAGATTCTCTCAGAGCTGTATGCCTTCATCGTGGGGGAGCTGGGAGGGAAGATCAGTGGCGAGCATGGAATTGGTCTGAAAAGGAGAGCCTACCTCAAGGCGCTGACTCCCCCTGGCGAATACAAGCTCTTTGAAGCGGTGAAGAGGGCACTCGACCCAGCTATGATCATGAACCCGGGGAAGATCATCTGGTAGGGAAGTAGGAAGCATCATATATAAATCTCTGCTTTCAATCCTGCCTGGAGTATTCGCAGGACGAAGACAGAGCGAACTTTTACTTTGGAACCATCATGGAAAATACTAGCTGCCTGCTGCTGCTCAACGAAAGGCTTAAGAGAGACCTTGCCTAGGAGAGAGTTCCGTCTACCCTAGATAGGGCTCTACAAGACATGCCTGTCG
>CAYMRN010000399.1:0-2029 GCA_964392855.1 uncultured Sphaerochaeta sp. | reverse complement strand
CTTCCTAAGGGGCAAAGCCACCCACAGAACACAGGACCTGCTACGATTGAGGTTATAAGCACCCCTGAAAGGATGACGATGTTAGCGATTCCTGTCTTGGGGATGTATAACCCTTGGCTGACAAGGCGGGTCAATGTTGCGATGCCTCCCATCGGGCAGATCATGTGGAAGATCCCTACAGGAAGAGAGAGGGCTCCAAGGAACATCGAAATCTGGATGAGGGTGCGAATCCTTCTCTCTATTCTGGTCCTATGTAACAGAGAAGATGATGTTTTCATCATAGCCTCCCTTTGTGCAGATACGAATAATGTTGAGTACTCTTTGCCCTTCGAGTGCTGCTACAAAGAAGATGGTTGTCTCATTGGTGCGTTTGGCATTTGTTTGCCAGACTATTGCTCTCTGAAGCACAACAGCCTGCTCTGTCTTGTCCACCCTCCATTTTTGCTTGTCGAGCATGAACAGTGTATCCTCAGGTGGAATTTTGCAGGTGCGATGGTCTTCAGTGAAGAGCACCTGTAAGGTGTAGGACGACCCTTTCTCGAGAGCTATTGTAGAGCCTGGAAGGATTCTCATATCTGTCATTGTAGGCCCTGACAGCCTGAATTCCATCTCACAGGCGAAGAGGGGAAGCAAGAGACTGAGCAGTAGGGAACCTATCAGAAAATACCGTTTTGAAATCATGAAGCACCTCCGAACAAGGTGAGTATTGCCTCATGTGGAGATAGCTCATCGCAAGAGTAGGTAAAGATTTGGTGAAGATTGGAAACAGGGAACTGTTTGGTCCTTCCTGTTCTTGCTTCCTCATCACTGAGCGCGTACACTCAGACCATGATATATGTAGTGGAAGACAATGACGCGATACGCGAAACCATTTGCTCCTATCTGGAACTCGCTGAGTATGAAGTTGAACAGTTCAAGGGAGTTGCATCGGTAGTAGAGTCGCTGGATTTCAAGAAGCCCCAGCTATGCATCCTGGATGTGATGCTTCCTGATGGCAATGGCTTCGAGCTTGCCAAGCGCATACGCGAATCTCATAGCGATGTGGCCTTCCTGTTCCTCACGGCCAAGGAGGCGGAGAGCGACCGCATCCTTGGCTTGGAACTGGGTGCTGAGGATTATATAGTCAAGCCATTTTCCCCTAGGGAGTTGGTCTTGCGCGTACAGGCAATCCTCAGGAGGCTTGAAGTCTCACATACAACTGAGAATTGCAGCACCTATGTGTGGAGATCTGGTGATCATGACCTTACGATAAACAAGACCACCCATACAGTCTTTGTGCAAGGCAAAGAAGTTTACCTTACCAAGGTTGAGTGGAAGATTCTGCTTTTTCTCGCCTCAAACCCAGAGGAGCTCATCAGTCGGGAAAGAATCCTCGGTGAGTGTCTGGACTATCTGCATGACGGATCTGACCGTACGGTCAATACACATCTGAAAAATCTACGTTCAAAGCTTGGTGATGGCCAGTGGATAGAGACTGTGCGAGGTTTCGGATACAAATGGGTGGGAGAGCCTGTACAATGAACAGAACCAGACAACGAGAGTTTTTCAATCGTCTTTCGGTGAGGTCGCTGGCTCTGGTGCTCGTCTCCCTTGGTATGTTTGCCTTGGTCTTTGCGCTGCTGCTTACCTTCGGCCTTGGTGAGATATTGCAGGTCTGGCATGAGGATGAGATGAAGGCCTTGCACCAGTATGTTCGTACCACATTGCTGGAACTGCAAGTCACAGCCAAGGATGTGAACCAGGCAGACCTTGCTCGCTCCTTTGCAGGACTCCCCTTTGCCCCTGACTATCTGGTGGTCACAGGTCCTGACGGGGCTCTGCTTTACTACTATAAGAAAGCTGAAAGGGGTGCCGGACAGGCAAGGATGGCCCTAAAGAATCTCAAGGAGATCACGGAGTGGAATGAGGTTACCCTTGATAATGGGTCCTTGGCCTTCAGATATGCCTTGCATCTTCCATCCTTTGAAGAACAGGCTTCAAATGGGTTTCTTATTGCTATTTTCCATTTTTCCCCAGAAGGATTTTTACC
>CAYMRN010000398.1:0-2031 GCA_964392855.1 uncultured Sphaerochaeta sp. | reverse complement strand
GCCCTGGTGCAGATAGTCTCACTCTGCCTCAAGAGTGGCAACGGCATCATCCTCAAGGGGGGCAAGGAGGCCTTCAGGACCAACACGGCCCTGGTCGCCTCCATCAAGAAGAGTGCCAAATCTTCCCCCTTGGGAGAAGATTGGCTACTGCTTTTGGAAAGCCATAGCGATGTGAGCTCCATGCTCAAGATGGATGATGCAATTGACCTGCTCATCCCCAGGGGCTCGAATGCCTTTGTGCGCTACGTCATGGACAACACCCATATAGCGGTGCTCGGCCATGCCGACGGCATCTGCCACATGTATGTGGATGCACGTGCCGATTTGAAGAAGGCTGTTGCCTGTGCGGTGGATGCAAAGACGCAGTACCCCTCTGCCTGCAACACCATCGAGACGCTCCTGGTCCATAGGAGCGTAGCGAAAGAGTTCATCCCCCTTGTCTCTTCGGCCTTGGTGAAGCGGGGTGTCACCATCCACGGTGATGAAGAGAGTGCTTCACTTGTATCTTGCACCCCCTATAAGGATGGTGACTACTCACTTGAGTACCTCTCCTTGGATTTGAACATCAGGGTGGTGGAAGATATTGATCAAGCATTGGAACATATTGCCAAGTATGGCTCAAATCACACCGATGCCATCATCAGCGAGGACAAGAGTGCCATCAGGCGCTTCATGCGCGAAGTTGACTCAGCCGATGTATTTGCCAACTGCTCAACCCGTTTTGCAGATGGCTTCCGTGTCGGCGTTGGGGCTGAGGTGGGCATCAGCACGGGAAAGATCCATGCCCGCGGTCCTGTAGGCCTTTCAGGGCTTATGAGCAGCAAGTGGTTGCTCAACGGCAGTGGACAGACGGTAGCACACTACAGCGGCGCAGCGGCAAAGCCTTTCCTGCATACTGAACTGGACTGTGAAGGGGAGAGCCTGGTTGGGGGTGAGCTGCTATGAAACGAGACCTGTCTGCAATACAGCGGGTGGTGGTGAAGGTAGGTACGAACCTGCTTTCCACCAAAGAGGGTATAGACGAGGGGTGCATCGACCGCATAGCCGAACAGCTTGTCACCCTGCAAAAGATGGGTCTGCAGGTCCTCTTGGTAACCAGCGGAGCCATTGGGATGGGCGCTAAGGAGCTGAAGCTCAACGGTCCTGTGAAGCAGGTGGCGATGCGCCAGGCTTGTGCATCAATCGGGCAGCCGCTTCTTATGAGCAGCTATAGGAGGGCATTCAAGAAACATGGGGTTGTCTGTTCACAGGTCTTGCTTACCCGCAAGGAGATGAACAACCGCCACACGTACGTCAACCTCAGAAACAGCACCTTTACCCTGTTAGACCTTGGGGTCATCCCCATCTTCAATGAGAACGACACGGTGAGTACTGCCGAGATAGGCTCTGCCTTCGGGGATAATGACCGCATGAGCGCGATGGTTGCAAGCAAGATCGATGCCGACCTGCTGATCATCCTCACTGACATCGCAGGGCTCTATACCTCCGATCCCAAGAGGGACCCCGAGGCTGTCCTGATCGGGGACATCGATATCCTTGACAATGAGATCCTCGCCTATGCCGGGGGGGCGGGTAGCCTATACTCCACCGGAGGGATGAAGACCAAGCTGCTTGCGGCAAAGATTGCTGCTGTCGGAGGTTGCGGTTCCATCATAGCTAGCGGCTATGAGCCTGATATCCTTGTCCGTCTGATGGAGGGCGAGGCCTTGGGTACCTATATCCATCCCAGGAAGAGAATGAGCCAACGCGAGCGATGGCTTCTCAACAACTCACACCTGGGGACAATTGTGGTTGATGAAGGGGCGAAGAAAGCCCTGTTGACACATAAGAGCCTGTTGCCCAAAGGGGTGGTGCGTGTCGAGGGCGGCTTTGAGGCTGGGGATGTCGTTGAGGTCTGCACAACAGACGGAAAGGTCTTTGCCAAGGCTGCGCCTTACTTCAACAGCACTGACATAGCGAAAATTGCCGGGCATGAGAGCCGTGACATCATCTGCCTGCTGGGTAGCGGGCATAAGGACGTACTGTTCCGTC
>CAYMRN010000397.1:0-2039 GCA_964392855.1 uncultured Sphaerochaeta sp. | reverse complement strand
AAAGGAAGAGGAGAGGGAGGGGACCGGTAAGAAATCAGGAAAACAGGTTACCAGAGGATGACATACGAAGAAACTTCTCGCATAACCCTTCTTGCTGGTGTAAAATCCCAGTAATGGTACAAGGGGGTTAGCGATGGACTCTGACGTGCTGGTTATCGGCGGTGGATTAAGTGGTCTGACAGCGGCCTCCCTGCTTGCAAAGAGGGGTCTTCAGGTAGCAGTTGTTGACAAGGGGTATCAGCCTGGAGGCTCTTGCGGAGCGTTCAGACGGGGAGATGCAACCTTCGACCAAGGGTCGTCCATGTTGTTTGGCTGGGGAGAGAAGGGCTTCAATGCCCACAGGTTCCTGTTCAATATCCTGGAGGAGCCCATCGATATCATCAAGCATGAGCTGCTTTACTCTGTGCATTTCAATGGGCACAAGATACATTTCCACTCTGACATTGATGCTTTTATTGAAGAGCTGGCCCTTGCGTTTCCTACACAAAGGGCGAGCATCCAGCGCTTCTACCGTGATATGGAGAAGATCTACACCCACGTCATGGTGGAGCATCCCTCCTATGGTACCCCTGATGAGCAGGATAAGGTAGGTGCCCTCAAGGCCCTCTTGCGCCATCCCATCTCCTACGCTAGGTTTCTTGGCTACCTGAACAAGGGGGCCAAGACCCTCCTTGAGAAGTATTTTTCCGATCCTGAGATTTTCAATTTCTTTGACAAGCTGACCTCAACCTACTGCTATGCAACTGTTGAGGAGGCTCCCGCCATCCTGGCAACGGTCATGTTTGTCGATAACCATATAGGGGGAAGCTACTATCCTGCGGGATCAACGCTGTTCTTAAGTGGCAAGTTGGAAAAAAGCATTGAGGAGCATGGGGGGACCATGATCATGGAAAGGGAAGTGAAATCCATCCTATTCTCCGATGGAAAGCCCCATGGGGTGGAACTTGATGATGGAAAGAAGCTCTATGCACAAGAAATTGTGTATTCGGGCACTGTCTGGAACCTCTACGACAAACTGCTTCCCAAGGGAGAGACAACAGAAGCAGAGAGGACATGGGCAGCAAGTCAGGTCCCTACCTACCCAAGTGTAGTGCTTTACACAACGGTGAAGCGAGAGGCAATCCCCCTTGATATGCACCCCATAGAGATGCTGGTGGGTAATCCCAAGGAGCTTGATGAGAGCGAGGTCACCCTCTACAGCCCGAGCATCGATGATAGGAGCATCTGCAGTGAAGACGAGCATGTCCTGATGGCCATCGGGCCAAGTTTTAGGGACTGGAAGGATGCTGATGATGAGGCCTATGCAGGAATGAAGGAGCAGGAGAAAGAGCGTCTGATCCAGGTCATCGAAAAGCGCATACCAGGCTTCAAGCAGGCCGTTACCTTCAGCGAGGTGGCAACACCCCGTACAATTGAGCGCTATACGATGAAAAATGGGGGAGCAGTGGCCGGGCCAAAGATGATGCTTGGCCAGCATATGTTCAAGCGGCTGCATACCAGCACCCGGTGGGATTCGCTGTTCTGTTGTGGTGAGTCAACGGTGATGGGTACGGGAACCCCCACAGTAACGGTATCAGGGGTCAGTGCGGCCAATGCCATACTCAAGAGACGCAATCTAGAGCCCTACCTATACGACAAGGACCAGAAGCAGTTTGTCACCCTAATAGAACCTCCCTTCAAGAGGGAACAGCTTTTTGGCGACAGGCGATTCACAGAAAACAAGATCAGGGAAAAGGCCTCACACTGCCTTTTCTGTGAGAAGCCCCAGTGCAGCAGTGACCTGGATATCAGGGGTATCATGCGCCGCGTGATGGTTGGCAACTTTGTTGGGGCCAAGAGGCTTGCAGAAAACCAAGAGCCAACAGAAGAAACCCTGGAAACCTGTCAGAAACAGTGCATTCAGCGTGAGCAGACAGGAAAACCTGTAGAGATCCGAGAGGTCTTTTCCTATCTGCAGAAAAGATAATACAACTGCATACACACTATACCTATACATCAATAGGGGGCGGGATATACCCTCCGGTGGTCCGGAATATCCC
>CAYMRN010000396.1:0-2044 GCA_964392855.1 uncultured Sphaerochaeta sp. | reverse complement strand
ACTGCCGTCTTGTAGGGGGAATCCGGATACTTGAGGGAGAATTGGGTCTGGGTGTACGCTGCTGAGCTGAAGGCCATCAGGGTATGCCCGGAAGGAAACGATTGGTTCTTATCAGAAGGGTCTGGTCTCGCATCGATATGGCCGGGAAGCTGATAGGGCCTTGGTCTTGCAATTGTGTCTTTCAATACTGTCCTTACCCCATAGGATGCGAGAAGCGTAGGTCCATAGGTAAGGCCTATCTCCAACCAGTCTGAAGAAGGTGCTACAAAGAGGAACGCACTTGGCGCCATCATGGCCAAGGCAGAGGTAATGTCACTGGCGAGGGAGATGTTCTCGTCATAGGGGTAGATGAACTGCTCATCGAAGCTGTTCACTGCCAGAAGGGGAGATAGTATAACGACAAGGAGAAATACAAGAACAAGTGTCCTTCCAAGGTTTCTGGTATGTGTCATCTGCTGATCCCCCTTTTTTGTAGTGCAAGTGTATAAGGGAATGTATGTTTGCTCAAGAAAGGCGAGGCCTCACCTTTTCTAGCATTTTCCCATTGTGTTGCCTCTATCTTGTGCAGGACTTACCCCAAGAGACGGAACTGCCTCTGGTTTTTCGTATGCTGGTCTGGATTATCTGCTTGAGGAACGCTCCTTCATGACCTGCTTTGCTTTTTCCTTTGTCAGTCTTCCATCCGCTCAAAGGCAAAGCGAATATCAGATTGGGTGAATCCACGGCCAAGCAGCTTCTGCCTGGCCAGGTCCTCTCCATATTTGCGTAGGGCTACTGCATAGGCTTTGCTGACAGCTTCTACGAGGAGCTCTTCTGTAAAGGCTTCATCGAGAGCTTTTTCAGTGTCGTTCCGGTTTACTCCTTTGGCTAGGAGTCTCTGCCTAAGGAGAGTCTTCCCTTCCGGGTTCTTCCGCTGTCTGCTGAGGATGAAGGACTGGGCATACCGATACTCACTGAGCAGGTTCTGTTGGACAAGGGTCTCCAATGTTGGGGTAATGTGGATTTGGCTATAGCCTTTCTTGAGCAGTTTCTGCCTCAGCTCAAGCTCAGTGTGCTCCCTTCTGGCCAGGTACTGCAAAGCCTGCTCACGGCAGTTGAGCATCAGCTGCTCATCCTTAAGGCTATTGGCTACCGTTTCATCAATTGGCTGACCTAAGGGCAGGTCCTTTGCGAGAAAAAGTTGTTCGGAGATAAAAAAAGGGGAAAGCCCCTCTTGAAGGATATAGTATCCCTCGCCGGAGGCTTTCCGCTCGATCGTTGCAAACACTGGTTAACGCTTGGAGAACTGGAATTTGCGTCTTGCACCGGGCTGACCGTATTTCTTGCGCTCAATCATGCGAGAATCACGAGTCATGAATCCACTGGTGTGCAGTACAGGGCGATATGCTTCGTCATGAGCTACCAGAGCCCTGGAGATACCATGGCGGATAGCACCTGCCTGACCTGAAGGACCGCCACCAACAACGTTGATGAGTATGTCAAACTTGGTAACAGTATCAGTAGCCTGAAGAGGTTGCTTGGCGATGAAGCTCAGCATGGGGCTACCAAAGTATGCCTCAATGTCCCTTCCATTAATAACGATCTTGCCATCACCCTCTCTGAGGTAGACACGTGCGACGGAAGTCTTGCGACGTCCTACGCCATGACCAAGATCTACAACTTTCTTTACTTCTTTCTTTGCCATATTTCGTTCCTACCTTAGATTTCAACCGCTATGGGCTGTTGAGCTTCCTGCTGATGGTTTGGACCAGCATACACTTTCATGTGGGTGAACAACTTGCGACCGAG
The DNA here is from genome assembly GCA_964392855.1 of uncultured Sphaerochaeta sp. Classification (GTDB taxonomy): domain Bacteria; phylum Spirochaetota; class Spirochaetia; order Sphaerochaetales; family Sphaerochaetaceae; genus Sphaerochaeta. Next base: position 256 of record CAYMRN010000396.1, on the reverse strand, counting down.
CGGTCCGCGGGGGAGCATTCCCTTGACGGCATGTTCCATGGGGAACACGGGTTTGCGCTTAATCATTTCAGCATAGTTGGTTTCGCGAAGGCCGCCGGGATAACCGCTGTGATGGTAGTACACCTTGTCTTCGTACTTATTGCCGGTAAGGGCCGCTTTTTCAGCATTGATGATAATTACGAAATCACCCATATCCTGGTGAGGGACATATTCGGGTTTGTTCTTCCCACGAAGAATACGTGCTGCAGCAACAGCT
>CAYMRN010000395.1:0-2059 GCA_964392855.1 uncultured Sphaerochaeta sp. | reverse complement strand
ATTTCTCGGTGGAGGCCGCTTCACTGAAAAATAACGAATCTTCTCAAGAGCCTCTTCCTCCCCTGCTGTCAGGGCGGGAAAATCCTCTTTTTCAGGCTCCTGATCGGCGAAAAGCTCCAACTGGGGGCTGGCTATCCCATACTCGGCAAAGTGCCTCTTCTGGAAATACCGTGCCTTGCGCAAGGTCGAAGTGGGAACTCCTGCCATCTTGGCCACATTAAGGCCATAGGAACTGTTTGCTATCCCCTCGATCACCTTGCGTACAAACGTAATCCTACCACCTTTTTCCAGGACCTCCAGGGTAAGCAGCTGGACGCGCGAATTGTCCAGGTGCGCCAACTCATGGTAATGGGTGGCAAAGAGGGTCTTGGCCCCCCTTTCAAGCAGGCTCTGCATCATCGCATAGGCGAGGGACATGCCGTCCTGGGTACTGGTTCCCCTGCCCAGCTCATCGACGATGACCAGCGAGTGCTCTGTCGCACTTCTGAGGATATGGGCAGCTTCCTGCATCTCCACAAGGAAGGTTGACTCCCCACGTGCAAGGTTGTCACTCGCCCCTACCCTGCAGAACAGGCGGTCAACCAGAGCGAGCTCAACGTTTCGGGCAGGGACAAAGCTGCCGATCTGGCTCAGCAGAACTATCAGGGCGTTCTGGCGCAAGTAGGTCGACTTGCCCGCCATGTTGGGCCCGGTGATCAGGCAGAACCTCTTTTTGTCCTCGTGTATGTGGAGGTCATTGGGAACAAAGCCCCCTATACCCAGCTGCTGTTCCACAACCGGGTGGCGTCCCCCCTCTATCGTCAGGGAGTTCTCCCCTACAAACTTGGGGGCTGTGTAACCATGCCTGTTGGCTGTAGTGGCAAAACCTTGCAGGCAGTCGACCCGGCTCAAGAGTGAGGCAATGCCCAGCAGGGGGCCCTGCATGGCGCGTGTCTGCTCCAAAAGGGCTTCATAGACAAGCCGTTCACGTCTCTCAGCCTCTCTGGAGCTGTGAAGAATCTTTTGTTCCAACGCTATGAGCTCGTCGCTGGTGAACCGTTCGGCATTGACCAGGGTCTGTTTCCTGTAAAAGGTAGGGGGAACCTTGTCAGACTGGGCTTTGGAGACCTCCATATAGTGACCCAGGATCTTGTTGGAGGAGAGCTTGAGTGTGGTGATGCCTGTCTGTTCACGAACCTTGGCCAGGTAGGAGGCAAGCATCTGCTTGCCGCCACCTTTGACGGAGCGCAACTCATCAAGTTCCTCATCAAAACCGTCGAGGATGACCTCGCCCTCCTCAAACGGACCCTGGTGCTGGTCATTGATCGCCAAGTCTAGCTTTTTGACCACTTCGACAAGGGCCAAGAGCTCCCCTTCTGAAATGGAGTCTCCCAGCAGGGGTTGGTACTGTTCGTTGAACAAGGCGAAAAAAGCATGCACAGTCTGGGATATGCCTACAAGATCACTGCTCACCGACCTTCTCATGGCGATGCGCGAGGTGAGCCTCTCCATATCAAGGACGCCCTTGAGTATGGTCCGCACACGCTCCAGCTCCTGTCTGTCATCGACAAAGAACGAGACCCATCGCTGCCTCTCAAGTATCTCCTCCCTATCGACCAAGGGGAAGGTAATCCACTTTTTCAGAAGCCGGGCTCCTGAGCTGGTGAGGGTGGCATTGATGGCTGAGTAGAGGGTGAATTTTGAGGAGCCGTCTGAAGTATTGGCCAGAAGCTCAAGACCTTTGCGGCTGGCCTCATCGATACGAAGATACCTGTCCTCGCTCTCTACCGTATACTGGGTGATATGGGCAAGGGCGGTCCTAGCCGAATCCTCAAGATAGCGCAACAGTGCACCAGCACTGGGTATCATAGGGGAGTCGCTCTCCAGGGAGAAGGCCTTCAGCGATGTGGTACCAACCTGGGAACACATCTTCTGAAACCCGTCCTTGAGGGTGAAATACCAGGGGGGAAGCTTGGTGACCATCGCATCATGGCCGTCTATGACATCTTTGAATTCAGGGTTGGAGAAGTAGTCATCCTCATCGACAAGCAGCTCCCGGGGCCCCACCTGCTGCAGTACG
>CAYMRN010000394.1:0-2061 GCA_964392855.1 uncultured Sphaerochaeta sp. | reverse complement strand
AAGAGACGCTGGAGCGCGGAAGGATCCTTGTTGCCACTTTGGAGCAGTTCAACGTGCATGTCGAACTTACCAACATTGTAAGAGGTCCGACTGTCACCATGCTTGAGATCCTTCCCGCCCCCGGTGTCCGGGTCAATACGATCGTCAACCTTGCCGATAATATTGCAATGGCCCTTGCTGCCAAGCAGGTGCGTATCGTGGCCCCCATCCCGGGCAAGTCTGCTGTAGGCATTGAGATCCCGAACAAAAAGCGCGATATCATCGGATTTAAGGAGATGCTTCCGGCTATGGAGAGCCGGCAGTTCAATATTCCCATGGTATTGGGAAAGAACCTCATGGGGGAGCCTATCGTCATGGACGTGAGTTCATCGCCACACCTGCTCATCGCCGGTTCCACCGGTAGTGGAAAGAGTGTCTGTGTAAACTCCATGATCTGCTCGATACTCTTCACAAGGAGTCCCAAGGAGGTACGTCTCATCCTTGTGGATCCGAAGATTGTTGAGCTGAGCATCTACAACGGGATCCCCCATCTGCTCACTCCGGTGATCCATGATCCCAAAAAGACCTTGAAGGCCTTCGATTTCTGCCTGTACGAGATGGATCGGAGGTATCGGTTGCTGCAAGGCATCAACGCCAGGAATATTCTGGGCTACAATCAGAAGATAGTGGAGGAGCGTCTTGCCCGTGAGAAGCTTCCGTATATCGTAGTTGTGATAGACGAGTTTGCCGACCTTATGCATACGGTGGGCAAGGAGCTGGAGAACAAGGTCTCACGCCTTGCGGCCATGAGCCGTGCAGTCGGTATCCATCTGGTGCTTGCCACCCAGAGGCCGAGTGTTGATGTCATCACCGGTGTGATCAAGACAAACATCCCCACTCGCATTGCCTTTGCCGTGACGAGCACCACTGACAGCCGCATCATCATCGATGAGGGAGGGGCCGAGAAGCTGCTAGGCCGCGGTGATATGCTCTATCTTGCCAGCAGTGATCCCACACCCGAGCGTATCCAGGGTGCCTTCCTCAGCGACAGGGAAGTTGAGCAGGTCGTGGAGTTTGCCTCCAAGCAAGGCATTGCTGATTTCATTGATGACTCATTCTTTGAGGATGACGAGTCTGCCTCGGGTGGCAATGGATTTGACAGCTCTGACAGCAGCGATGACGAGGATCTGCTGGAAGAGGCTCTTGCGATCGTTGTCGAACGCAAGAGCGCCTCTGCCTCATACTTGCAGAGAAGGCTGAAGATTGGGTATAACAGGGCAGCTCGTCTGATCGAACTGATGGAAGAGCTGGGCTACGTAGGGCCTCCCAATGGCAGCAAGCCCCGTGAGTTGCTCAAGATACCCTAAGATAGGGAAATGATACTGATAAAGAAGGTTATTCGATGGTAAGAGAGCACGCAATACGCAACGGAAAGGTAATCCTGGAGGAAGAGGCATGCCTGCCGATAACAAATAGGGAGGTCCAGTTTGGATTCTCCACATACGAATCCATCAGGGTGGTAGAGGCCCATCCGGTACATCTTGAGGACCATCTCATCAGGCTCGAGAACTCTTGCAAGGGAATTGGCCTGGTACACCCTTTTACCCAAGAGGAGATTTCCAGTTGGGTGCATGAGCTCATCAGGGTGGACCTGTTGGAAGAGGCCTCGGTGAGGATCCTTCTGGTGGGGGGGAAAAAGCCTCTCTGTTTTGTCACAGCCTCACCCCTGCTGACCTACCCAGACAGCCACTACACCCAAGGGGTGGGTGCAATAACCTATGTAGGGGAGCGCCTGATGCCCTCGTGCAAGACGGGGAACCTCTTGCTCAACTATATGGCGCTGGAGAAGGCTAAGGCCTCTGGCGGGTTTGAAGCCCTGCTGATAGACCGCAATGGCCAAGCCTTGGAAGGGACAAGAAGCAATTTCTTTGCCTTCAGGGATGGCAAAATCTATACGGCCAAGGATGATGACGTGCTGCTGGGGATTACTCGCGAGCGCGTTATCAAGGCTGCGACCATTTTGGGTATCCAGGTTGTCTATGAAGCCCCTCTGGCAAAGGATTTGCATGCAGGGCTCTATGA
>CAYMRN010000393.1:0-2064 GCA_964392855.1 uncultured Sphaerochaeta sp. | reverse complement strand
TGCCATCGGCATCAAGTGGTACAGGTTCAAGGGGAAAAGCTACATCACTGCAATAAGCTACCTGCCTATGGTCCTGCCTGAGGTCATCATCGGTATCTCCATGCTCATCTTCTTCTCCGCAGTGAAGGTACGGCTGGGCATGTTCACCATCTTTGCAGCCCATACCACCTTCAACCTCCCGTTTGTCTTCATGATGGTGTCTGCTCGCCTGGATGAGTTTGACTACTCTACCGTAGAAGCAGCGCGGGACCTTGGGGCAAACGAGGCACAGACCTTGCGCAAGGTAATCATCCCCACCATTGTGCCGGGGATACTTTCCGGATTCCTGATGTGCATCACCATGTCCCTTGAGGACTTTGTCATCACGTTCTTTGTTTCAGGGCCCGGTTCGGGTACCCTACCTCTCTATGTCTACTCCATGATCCGCTATGGCGTATCACCGGTAATCAATGCACTGACATTCGTCATGATATTGGGTACCATGGTCATAGCTTTCACATTCAGACGATTTCTTAAAACTGTGGCTGCAAGCAGCTAAGGTTCGGAGGCAACTACACGTTTAGGAGGTGCGACTTGCACAAATTTTCAAAAATCTTCATCATCAGCCTTGTGGCTATCACCGCTGTCTTCTTCACCGGATGCAAAAAGGACTCCGACAGAAGTGGCAAGCTCTACCTCTACAACTGGACGTATTACACCCCTGAATCACTTGTCAAGAAATTTGAGAAAGAGACAGGGGTAAAAGTGGTCATCGACAACTTCGCCTCCAATGAGGAGATGTTTGCCAAGGTCATGGCCGGGGGAAACAAAGGCTATGACATCATCTTCCCCTCCTCTGACTACACCTCCATCATGATCAAGCTTGACAAGGTTGAAAAACTCGACCATAGCAAGCTTCCCAATCTGAAATATGTCGATTCCATCACCAGGGAGAAGGCCTCCTATGACCCCGAAATGGAGTACTCGGTACCCTACTTCATGGGTTCCAGTGGGATAGCGGTCAACAAGGAGAAGGCCCCTTCTGACTATGCACGCGACTGGTCCATCTTTGGAGACAAGCGGATGGCAGGACGGATGTCCATGCTCGACGACATGCGGGAAGTCATGGCGGCAGGGTTGAAACACCTCGGATACAGCGCCAACTCAACCAATGAGCAGGAGCTGCAGCAAGCGACCGATCTCATCATCAACGAATGGAAACCCAACCTGGTGAAGTTTGACTCCGAATCCTTCGGCAAGGCATTCAGCCAGGGCGAGTTCTGGGTCTCCCACAGCTATCCTGAAAATATCTTTGCCGAGATTCCCAAAAAGCAGTGGAAGAATATTGACTTCTTCATCCCTGAAGAGGGTGGCATGATGTACATTGACAACATGGTCATCCCCAAAGGAGCGGCCAACATCGAGGCAGCACACGCATTCATCAACTTTATGCATGACCCAAAGAATCATGCAGCCTTCCTCGACGAGTTCGGCTTCCCCCCCACCACGAATACCGGAGCCGCAAAACATATGCACAGCGACAATTTCTTCTTCACTTCTGAAGATATGGAAAACTCGGACAACCTTGATGACCTTGGCGCTGACCTTGAGAGATATAACCTCCTATGGCAGTCCATCAGGTACATACCCTGACACGCTGACTTTCATCCCACGGCTACTAGTCGTGGGATTTTACCTCTCTTTCGCACATTTTCTGCATATTTATGCAATAAATGCCCTTTTATTGCAAACACTCTCTTGCCATCATGATTTGTTCTAGGTACTCTGGAACAAATTCACACCTATAGAGAGTTACCATGAACACGTATCAACTTATTACTTCCTTGGCCTTTGCGTTATATCTCGGTCTCATGTTGAGCATCGGCTTTGTCACATTCAAGAAAACACACAGCACCAGTGACTTCTTTCTGGGAAGCCGCTCGGTAGGACCCTGGTTCACAGCCCTCAGTGCAGAAGCCTCCGACATGTCCGGTTGGCTGCTGATGGGCCTGCCGGGTGTGGCATATTTCACCGGGCTGCAAGAGGCTTTCTGGACGGCAGCAGGGCTCTTGATCGGCACCTACC
>CAYMRN010000392.1:0-2070 GCA_964392855.1 uncultured Sphaerochaeta sp. | reverse complement strand
AGGGTGTAGGTCCCCATGACTGCAGTTTCGCTGGAAGTCCGTTTTTCTACGATTTCAAGTGCGATGAGGTAGTCTGAGACGGCAAAGAAGATGGCTCCTCCCAGCGCTATATAGGATAGGGCAGAAGCGGTGAAGGCTGCCAGCAGAATGAGGATTGAGGCATATATTCCCAGGATGGGGGCCTCTTTTGAGGGAAAGAAGGAGAGGATAATCCTATAGAGGGGAAGGGCCAGGACAAGCAGGGCAAACAGGAGATAGGACCAGCTTTGCAAGTGGAGAAAAAAATAGGTGATGTAGGCCAGGTGCCCTACAAAGAAGCAGAGCATTCCTGAAGAGTAAAGTTTGCCTCTACGTCCTGCAAGCAGGAAGGCATAACCAGCGGTGCCCAATAGGAGAGCAAGGCATATAAGATATAGGTATAAGGATGTATCTGTATTGAGAGAAAGGTAATAGAGCAGGAGGGAGGGCATGAGCATGACTTTGGTTATGGCTGAAGGCCTCTTCATGTTCTCTGAACGGAAGCTCATGTGAATGATGGTGAGAACCAGATAGATGAGTAAGAAGCTATTCATAGCTATAGCTTACCTTACGCTAAGGTTGATAACAACACGTTTTTCCTTAGGTTTTGCTATAGAAGGCGAAATCTGCTATACTTCCACCATGGCAAAATCAACATATGATGAATCAAAAATCCAGACGCTCAGTGCGTTGGAACATATACGCAAGCGTCCGGGCATGTACATCGGGCGTTTGGGAAATGGTACCCATCTCGATGATGGTATCTACATCCTTATCAAGGAGATTGTCGACAACAGCATTGATGAGTTCATCATGGGATTCGGAAACAGGGTTGTCATCCGGGTAAAGGACAGGAGCGTCTCGGTTCGTGACTTTGGGCGGGGCATACCCCTGGGCAAGGTCGTCGAATGCGTCTCGGTCATCAACACCGGGGCAAAGTACAGCTCCGACGTCTTCCAGTTCTCTGTCGGGCTGAACGGTGTGGGTACCAAGGCGGTCAACGCCCTCTCCTCAGAGTTTACCGTGACAGCGTTCCGTGATGGCAAGTATGCATCAGCCACGTTCCAGAAAGGGGTCCTGGTTTCAGAGCGATCAGGAAAAACACCTGAGGAGAACGGGACGATGGTGAGCTTCACCCCCGACCCCGAGCTGTTCGGCGAGTATGCGTTCAATGAGGATTTTCTGGTAACCCGTATCTGGAGCTATGCCTACCTGAATACCGGGCTCTCCCTCAACTTCAACAACAAGGTGTACAAGTCAGCCCATGGGCTTCTTGACCTGCTGGACAAGGAGGTTGGCAGTGAGGGGCTCTATAGCACCATCCACCACCAGAGTAAGCAGCTTGAGTTTGCCTTTACCCATGTGGTGGGCTCCTATGGGGAGAACTACTTCAGCTATGTGAACGGGCAGCACACCACCGATGGAGGCACCCACCAGGGTGCGTTCAAGGAGGGGATCCTCAAGGGCATCAACGAGTTCTACAAGAAGACGTGGGCACCCCAGGATGTGCGTGACGGTATCATCGGGGCGATCGCGATCAAGGTGCAGGAACCTGTCTTCGAGTCCCAGACAAAAAACAAACTGAGCAATACGGAGATCCGCACCTGGATTGTGGGTGAGGTAAAGGACGCCATCGTTGATTTCCTGCTGAAAAACCCAGATGACGCTGCAAAGCTCAACGAGAAGATCATCAACAACGAGACGCTTCGAAAGGAGCTCAATGAGGTCAAGAAAGGCGCCCGTGCCTCAGCAAAAAAAGTTTCGCTGAACATCCCCAAGCTGAAGGACTGCAAATACCACCTTGGCCAGAGTGCCTCCCGCCGTGATGAGTGTGAGAGAAGTGTGATCTTCCTCACCGAAGGGGACTCGGCTTCCGGTACCATCACCAAGACACGGGATGTGATGACCCAGGCTGTATTCAGCCTTCGGGGAAAGATTCTCAATGTCTATGGAAAAAAACGTACCGAGATATATAAGAATGCTGAGCTTTATAATATGATGGTCGCCTTGGGCATCGAAAATGGCCTTGAGGGGCTGCGCTATGGTAAGGTC
>CAYMRN010000391.1:0-2073 GCA_964392855.1 uncultured Sphaerochaeta sp. | reverse complement strand
TCGATGACCAGATGAGCTTCAGTCTGACAGGAATGGGCAATGCCAATACGCTTGCCACCTTGGAGTACTGCGAAAGCATTGGCAAGAAGGTATGGCTGCGTCATGTCCTGGTCCCTGGGTGGACACTGGACAAGACTAGGCTCCAGCAGCTTGCCACCTACCTCAAGGGCTTCTCATGCATTGAGGTGGTCGAGCTGTTGCCCTATCACCGTATGGGCCAGTACAAGTGGGAGCAGCTCAAGCTTGAGTACACCCTCAAGGATGTCAAGGAACCCGGCGCGAAGGAGTTGGCTATGGCACAGGCAGTGTTTGAGAAGGAAGGTCTGAAGGTCCTGATGAGTGGCATTGCCAAGAAGAAGGAGACCAAGGTCGGTTGATGGCCGGACAGACCAAAATGAAGACAGAACTCTGTATAGGGAAGAAGGCCGATGCAACACTCTTGTGTTGATTCGGCCTTCCCTTATTTTGATTTCGCCCTTGGTTTCTAGTGCAGTACCAGTTTCAGATCCTCGTACTGTCTACGTACTATCGTACCACCTTACCTTAGCGCCTGCCTCTAGGCACAGGTTGGACAACGTCTCTGCCCTTGCCTGGACTCTGGAAACTTGCTTGCCTGTTTTGCATCATTCCCTGGCTTGGGTAGTTGCCTGCCTGCCTGTTTTGCACCATTGGGACAGGTTGCCTGTAATTGCCCTGGACAATTCTCTTGCTTTGGTTAGCTATCTGGTTCTGCATCGCTCCCTGACCAGCCCACAGGGGAATACCCTCTGCACTACGGAAGGAGTATCTGCCCTCTTCGGTGGCGACAGTTACTGCTGAGATATCAGAATCAAGCACAAACCCTCTGACGACAGCCTCTGATCCCTCATTGAGGTTGATCCCCTTGGGATAGACAACCTGATAGTTTCCCAGGTGTAAGGCATACTCACTGTCGCCGGTGGTGAGATACCACTCGCCATCCTCTTCAGAGAGCGTACCCGATACAATACCCAATTGTCCCAAGCGGACATAGTCGCTTCCCTTCAGATCACTATTCGAAGAGGCAAATACCCCTACCGATACCATCACGAGAAGTATGGCTACCATACTGATGTTTCTTTTGTTCATTGAAGACCTCCAGTCTCTTTTGATAGCCTAACAATACTTTCATGCCATGGAGTTCCTACTTACATATGGTAAAGATTGGGTAAATGAGATGAATGCCTTGGTTGTTCCCTCTGAGGTAATGGCGATGCTCCATTGATGGGCTTCGACAATTGCTTTCACGATCGAGAGGCCAAGACCCGTGCCCTCTGTTGACCTTGCAGCTTCTCCACGATAGAGACGGTCAAACATATGGGTGAGAACTTCCTCTCCGATCGTACCTTCATTCTCAATGCAGAGAGAGGTCGCCCTGGTATCCTCTACGCCGACGACAAGCTGTATGGCTGTGCCATCCTTGCCATATTTGATGGCGTTTGCAAGAAGGTTTCCCACAGCTCGCTCCACTAGGGATGGGTCACAGCTCAAGATTGCCGCCTCAGGACAATCCAACTGCAGGACCATGCTCTTGTTTCTGGCTGGTTGGCTATACTGCTCGCATAAGGCATGCAAAAAGGTATCAAGCTTCACCTCTTGCAGTTTCGGACCAAAGCCTGGGGTCTCCAGGTGCGTAAGCAGGGCAAGGCTGTTCACCAGCTTTTCCAGCTTATCCGTTTCAAGGACCAGTTTCTCCAGGCGTGCCTTCTCCATCTTGAAGACACCATCAACCATAGCCTCCAGCTGTGCACGCAAGACAGACAGGGGTGTACGCAGGTCGTGGGCAACATCCTCCGCCCACTGCCTGCGTAACTGCTCCTCCTCTAGCAGATGTTCCTGCAGTACCTGAGATGCTTTGACGATGTCATTGAACTCAGCAACGTTGCCCAATATCAAGGGAACGTTTCGTTCGCCCTTGGCCATACGTTGCAAGGATTGGACCACTTGTTTGCTCTCACGCTTCAACGGGCGTGTAAACAGATAGGCCAAGAGAAGGGAGAGCAGAGCAGCACTGGCCAGGGTCCAGAGCAGCAAAAGCTTGGAAGCTGCAATGAG
>CAYMRN010000390.1:0-2088 GCA_964392855.1 uncultured Sphaerochaeta sp. | reverse complement strand
GACATAGTTTTGCGACGATGATGCTTGAAAACGATGTAAGCCTTCCAGTTATCTCGGAAGTGCTCGCCCATACTTCAACCGAGACAACCAGCATCTATACAGTGGTGGATGTAGCCCATCTACGCCAGTGTGCCCTTGAAGTGGAGAAGATCCTCCAGGAGGCACACCAATGAAACGAAAAATGCACATCCTGGACCCCTTTGAAACATTCTTGGGACCAATGCGATCTCAACTGGCTGATTATGTGAATGAAAAGCGGGCATTGGGAAAGGATTTCGGAGCTGAGATAAAAACCTTAAGGAGCTTCGACAGATTTGTTGTCGCGGAAGGATACGAGCAGATTGGGATCACCGAGGATCTGTACTGGCGATGGGAAAGAAGCAATCCCAAGGGAATTAAGCCAAATACGCTTGGGCGTCGGATTAAAACGATTGCTAGTTTCGCATTATATCTCAAAAGAAATGATTACCAGACATTCATACCTACATCACCTAGGGGAGTAAGGTACTACCGGAGTTTCTATGTCCCCTACATATTCACGCTCGACGAACTTAGGCGACTCATCACAGCATGTGACACGATGACATACATTCATGCCTGGCACAACGCTCCTGTAGTATTTCCTGTCATACTGAGGGTGCTCATCGGTTGCGGAATCCGTATCGGAGAAACTCTCTCCATGAGGATGGAGGATGTTGATTCCGAGCGGAGAATCATTACCATCCTGAATGGAAAAGGTGGCAAGGACCGATTGATTGGTGTTTCCGAAGATGTGATAAATTCCATCCGGGAGCTTTGCAAACGCATCCACCCGAGGGAAGAAAAGGGGCTCATCTTTACGATGGCTGATGGGAATCCCTATACAAGAAATTGCTGCTACAGGATTTTCAGAAAACAACTTTGGAGGGCAGGAATCCCACATGGAGGCAAGGACAAGGGGCCAAGACTTCATGATCTGCGCCATACCTATGCAACCTTGACCCTCAGGCAGCTGGTGAACTCTGGAGTGCGATTACAAACGGCTTTGCAATATCTGGCAGCCCAACTTGGCCATTACAGCTCCTCTGTCACTGAGCGATACATTCATTTTTGCCCCGACCTTGTTCCGCTTCTTGCCGAAACCATAGAAGGAATCGCCTCAAGAGTCATTCCCATGGAGGTGAAACATGAACAATAACGCTAGCCTTCAGCCTTCGTTTACGTACTACCTCCAGAGCTTCCTCTCTGAATATGCCGTGGGTCGGCTGAGCCCCAATACAGTGGCAGGATATGCTGACACTTTTAAGCTCCTGTTCTTCTTCTACAAGGATGGGACTGGGGCCAGTCCTCAGGAATTCAAATTTGATGGCTTCAACAGGGATTTTGTGCTTCGTTTTCTCGAATGGCTGAAGATTTCCAGGCATTGCTCAGATGCAACTGTAAACCAAAGGATGTACGCTCTGCATGCTTTTTGCAGATACATGCAATACAAGCGACCGGAGTATCTTGCATCTTTTGACGCCATACTCTCAATACCGAAGCGAAAGTGTCACCCGAAGATTCCTAGGTACCTTGATGAATCTCAGACCAAAGCATTGCTGTCCGTCCCCGATACTTCGACACCTGAAGGTTACCGGGACATGATCATGCTCTGCACCCTCTATGAAGCGGCGCTACGGGTTTCTGAATTGACTGCGCTCAACGCGGAAGATGTAAAGTTCGGTCACTATCCTTTCATCGATGTGATAGGGAAAGGAAGGAAACCACGGAGGGTGTTCATTAGCAAGAGGCTTGAAAAGCTCTTGAGTGAATATCTTGCAAAGATGGGTTGTGGAACCGCCAATTTGGATGTCCCTCTTTTTCGGAACCAATGGGGAAACCGAATCACCCGGTTCGGCGTTGGTTATATTCTGAAGAAATACTGCTCAGCCATTAGTAGTGAGGGCTTTCCGGATTCTTTGTCTCCTCATGGACTCAGACATTCGAGAGCAATGGCCCTGAAAGCAAATGATGTCGACCTATTGGATATCAGAGACATCCTAGGGCATTCGAGTACAGTTACAACCGAGATTTATGCAAGAATAGACGGCAGGACAAGAAATGAGGCCA
>CAYMRN010000389.1:0-2091 GCA_964392855.1 uncultured Sphaerochaeta sp. | reverse complement strand
CCCCAAAGCCTCCCCCCCCTATCCCCAGGCCCTGGACAGCCTCAAGGATATCCTCCTCAAGCTTGGCATAGGCAGGATCAGGGTGTGACAGGCGTGCATCCCTGAGCAGCGCGCGCTTGCTCAGATATGCCGATCGCTCCATAGTCCCCCCTATCCCCACCCCAAGGAAAATGGGTGGGCAGGGCTTTCCCCCTGCCAGGCTCACTATCTCACAGACGGCATCGATGACAGCCTTAGGACCACCTGTCGGGTTGAGCATCCTCACCGAGCTGCAGTTCTCACTGCCAAAGCCCTTGAGCAGTACCCTGATGACAAGCCCTTCCCCATCGACAAGATTCCAATTGATGATGGCCGGCAGGTTGTCCTGGGTGTTCTTACGCCTGAAGAGAGGGTCACCCACTACAGAGCGCCTGTAGTAAGCCTGCTGGACAGCATCCAAAGCCCCTTCGTTGATGGCTTGCTCTATCGCTTTGGGAGCGAGGGGACAGCTTCTGCCCAAATCCACAAAGAAGACGAACATGCCGGTGTCCTGGCACATCGGCAGAGTTTTTCTGTCAGCTATCTCCAGATTTTTCAGGATTGCATCAAAGACCGCCAAGCTCGTCCGGCTTCCGACATCCGAGGCATGCCTGGCCTCCTCCTCCCTTCCCCTTTTGATGCAGGTGAGGACGTCGGGGGAGAGTCTTACGACAGAATCTTGCAGCGCTTCACTAATTTTCCTTGAGAGTCTCATGGACTTCCTCCTTCCAGTTGGGATCATACAACCAAGGTCGGGTCGAGAAGTAGTTGCCCACCATATTGAGCAGGGCCAATGCCAGGGCCAAGCCTACCACCAGACCCATGCAATCAGCAGCCAGGTCCATCCACTCGCGCGAACGCCCAAAAAATGGCTGGAGCAGCTCAATGACCAGGCCCAACAGCAAACCAATGGCAAGTGTCTTGATGATGGAAGGGCCAGCCCAAGAGGTGAGATGCAGGGTGGAATGGGGTTTCCGGCCCTCCCTCCTGGCCTTTCCAGAACCTGGGATCTGAAGCGTGGCAAGGAATAGGGAGAAGCCCAAGGCTGCATAGCCAACCATGTGGTGCCCCTTGTCTGCAAAAGGAATCCAGCTGACCTTTGGATATATCTCAGCGGGTATAAACGAAAAATATAGGATGGCCAATACTACAAAAACAGAGAGGGTAATGCCCACTGTCCTGAGTATTGTCTGTAAAGGAAGCCGGTCTTTCATGTCAAATCCCCTTGCCACACCCCCCGCTCCTCCATGGTTTTCTCAAGAAGAGAGAGAAATGCGCTCTTGTCAGCAAACGTCCTGGGAGCCTCCAACCTATGGTTAGGAGTCTCGCACATAAGCCGTTCCACCACAATGTCTTTATGCAAATGCCTGAGTAGGCAGATGCTGTTTTCCACATGCCTTCTTAGGGAGGCTACGCTTACCTCCCCTTGGGCATACCAATCATGCAGCCTTGTCCCGCCGCATACATGGAGGTTATGAATCTTCACAGCTTCACTCTTTACGCTGTTTATGCACATGCAGGTCCGCTTGAAATCTTCTTGGCCCTCGCCTGGAAGTCCTACCACCATATGAGTACAAACACCAATGCCGCGGGAATGTAACGCATTTGCACTGGTAATGTAGCATTCGCTGTCATGGCCGCGGCCAAGCAGGGCCAAACTCTTGTCATTGGAGCTTTGCAGGCCCAGCTCCACCCATACCCTGCCCACACGGCCCTTGTACCCTTCAAGCAGGTCCAGAACCTCATCTGTTATGCAGTCAGGTCTGGTGGAGATGATCAGTTCAGCAAACGGCCCCTCCTCCAAGGCAGCATCATAGAGGGTCTTCAGGGTATCTATGTCGGCATAGGTGTTGGTCCATGCCTGGAAGTAGGCACTGAACAGCTCAGCCTTGTAGCGACGCTGCAAAAAGGAGCGCCCATGTTCTATCTGCCTCTTGATGGAGGTGCAACGCTCCTGAAGGGAGGGCACAGCTAGCGGAGCCGTTTTGCTGATCTCCTCGTCAAAGGAACTGGCATGGGTGAAGGAGCTCTCGCACCTTCTCTGGTACATTGCCGCGGCTCCGGTGCCATCAC
>CAYMRN010000388.1:0-2092 GCA_964392855.1 uncultured Sphaerochaeta sp. | reverse complement strand
AAGGTTTGACATGGGGACCCTTCTGCCTGCCCTGCTGCATGTCGAAGACCGTACCAGTATGGCAGTATCCCTGGAATCAAGAGTTCCGCTTCTTGATCATCGCATTGCCGAGTTGGTAGCATCTATGCCGCCAATGATTAAATACGCAGGAGGACGATCCAAACATATTTTCAGACAGGTAGTGCAGCACATTATTCCTTCCCAAGTACTTGAGCGAAAAGATAAAATGGGATTCCCGGTCCCCTTGAGGGAATGGTACCAACAGGGGCCGGTCCGAGATTTTGTGCGAGACACACTCTTGGGAACCAAAGCCCATAACAGGGGATTCTTCAAGACCAAGAATTTTCAATCACTATTGGATACAGAAAGAGCGTATGGTCGAGGCCTCTGGGGCCTTTTATCGCTTGAGTTGTGGGCTCAGGCATATCTCGATTAGGTCGAATGAAACAAGCTGATATCCAGGCAAAAGTCAAAACACTCTGCCGGCGTCTTTTAAGCGAGCAGAATCGAGACCCTTACACACCGACCTATGGTTGTTTCGACCGTCGTTTCTGGAGTTGGAAGTTAATAGATTTTCCCGAAGCAACTTTCCAGAGGAATGTATATCCGCTGGCATGGCTTCTCTCCCATGAGACAAGCCAAGCTTCCGGCATGAGCAGAGTACTGACTGAAGCTGTCATAGCGGGTTTAAGATACACAGAAAAGTTGCAGCATAATGATGGATCTTTCGATCAGGCTTTCCCAAACGAACACAGTTTTGGAGCCACGGCTTTTCTTCTTCATCCTCTCCTGGCTTCGTATCGCATCGTCAGGGAGTTTATGAGCCCTGAACAGCGGGCTTCTCAAGAAACGTGTCTCCGCCGAGGTGCAGATTTTCTTTGCACACACAATGAAGCTCATAGCCACATAGCAAACCACCTGTCCGGTGCAGCCTTGGCGCTGATGGATTGTGCCGATTTTTTATGTGAACCTCGTTATGAAAGGCGCGCCCAGACCTTACTGAACCATATACTTGATCGTAAATCTTCCGAGGGGTGGTTTCTGGAATACGAAGGTGCGGACCCGGGTTACCAGACATTAGCTATCCACTATCTTTCTCAGGTTTATTACCTTCGTCCAGATGAGCGGCTGTTAAAGGTACTCAAAGAAGCAGTAGAATTTCTTTCCTGGTTTATTCATCCTGATGGAACCTTTGGTGGCGAGTATGGTAGTAGGCGAACAGCCATATACTATCCTGGGGGGCTTGCGCTCCTGCAGAAGGATATACCGCTGGCTGCTGCAATGACTCAGTTTATGCTGCAATCGATGAGAAGTGGCCGAACGGTGACCCTCGATGACATTGATATGGGAAACATCGCTCCACTACTTTCCAGTTATATCCTGTTCATTCGTGCGCTTGATTCTCATGAAATGGAATCATCTGAGTCTTTGCCGGCCTTGGCATGGCAGGAAGAGAATGCCTGTAAGGATTTTCCCGAAGCCGGGCTTTTCATCCGCGGCAGCAGAAAATATTATGCAGTCCTTGGTGTCAGTAACGGCGGCGTACTGAAAATATTCCATCGTGAAAAGCAGACGCTGCTCTGGGATGACAGTGGGTATGTCGGATTGAACAAGAAGGGTGAAAGGATTACCACTCAGGTAACCGATCTGGGAAGAAAATGCCAAGCGGGACATGACCGCATCGATCTACAATCATCTTTCTATTATATGAACCATAATATGCCCACCCCGCTCAAATTTGTCATTCTTCGGATACTTAATCTGACAGTCATGCATAGCATTTGGTTGGGCAACAAGCTGAAAGGTTTACTGGTACATTTGCTGATCAGCGGCAAGCGAGAGGCACCTTTAAGACTTTTTCGAACAATCATATTCGAAAAGGAAAGAGTAATTATTCAAGATAAACTGGTCAGAGGTGGTGATATATCACTGACACAAATGGATTACGGGACTGGTTTCACGGCCATCCATATGGCATCATCACGCTATTTCCAGGGTAATGCTGGGGATGATCAAAAAATAGGCCCCTTATCGATCGATGTCGATTCTCTCAACGAGGACGGAGTAATCCAGATACAGGTCGTGGTATGAG
>CAYMRN010000387.1:0-2094 GCA_964392855.1 uncultured Sphaerochaeta sp. | reverse complement strand
ATTCTGCAACAGGGTGAGGAACTCACCAGTTGGAACCAGATGGTCCTGTTCCCAAATACAGTAGTGGATATTTCCAAAAGCCACACGCTGCTTCTCCTGAAAGAATCCCCCTTGCAAAATATCTGTAGCAGAGAGAAGTGATGCTTCACAGGGCATGAAAGCGTAGGCCTGGTACACCCTTGCCTGAAGGAGCCCTATGTCCAGAGCCTTTTGCTGTTCCATCAGGGCCCTGATGATCATGGCCTCATAGGGACGTTTCCCATTGCAAATAACTTTGGAGAGGAAAAAAAGGCTTTGCAGATGTAAAGGAGAGAGCCCAAGGTGTTCCTCTGGCTCAATATGTGCCCTGAATGCGGCAAAACTCTTGGATTTCTCAATAAACAGGAGGGGTGAGAGAGCATCCAGACGGACAAAATCCATCATTGTAGGGGTTTTCCCTATCTTCGTCCTGATCTTCAGGTACTCTTCCTTCAGAAACGTAAGGTATTGGAAAGGGGCTGTATTGATGGATGCGTAGATCCTTTCCTTTGCAACCTTGTCGAAACTGACGGTAGAGGCACCCTGTATGCTCAGGCTCCCTCCACTGACAAACCTGCGCAGCGTATCTTTCTTATAGCTGTTGTCTCCATAAAGTGCTATAGGAATCATATAATTATTTGTGTAGTTTGCTATGAAATCCAAAACAGTCAGGTACTCTTTTCCAGGATACTTACGTAACCCCCTACCCAACTGCTGGACAAAGATGATCGCTGACTTGGTAGGGCGGATCATCACCACCTGGTTGAGGGAAGGGATATCCACCCCTTCGTTGAAGATGTCCACAGCAACCAGATATTCAAGAGCTTGCTCCCCTTCACCCATCTCCAAGCGGGCAAAGGCATCTTCCCGCGCTTCAAAGCTGTCGCTTCCGCTGAGGGAGAGGGTCTTCAGACCTTGGGCATTCAAACCATCAGAGAGGAGTTTGGCATCTTCATTGCGACTGCAGAAAATCAGGCCGCGGCGGCGATAGGTCCCAATGCTGTAGCGGTCCAGCATCTGCTTGATCTTCACGATCCTTGCACTGATCTCGAGAGTTGAAAAGCGGGAAAGGTCTTCCAGGCTTTCGCCATCGACACTCAGCTCTGAGATCCCATAGTAGTGGAAGGGACAGAGCAGATCGGCTTGCAAAGCATCGTGCAACCGGATCTCATAGGCTATGTTGTGGTCAAAGAGCGAGTAGATATCAAAGCCATCGGTACGTTCGGGTGTAGCTGTCATGCCAAGCAAAAATTTTGGCTTGAAATAGCTGATGACCTTACGGTATGACAAGGCGCCTCCCCTATGGACCTCATCAACGACGATATAGTCAAAGTGATCCGGGGCAAAGGAGAGGAGCACCTCATCCCTTGAAAGGGTCTGTATCATGCAGAAGAGGTACTGTACCCCGACATCAGCACTCCCTCCTCCCAATAGGCCACAGCTGATAGCATCTCCCAATATCTGCCTGAACTTGCGCATCGAAGCCTCTGCTATCTGTTGCCTGTGCACGACAAACAGGAAACGCTTGGGTTTTTGCTCCTTCACATCGAAGGCGGCAAGAAAGGTCTTGCCGGTTCCTGTGGCTGAGATGATCAGGGCCTTGGTCTCTCCTCTAAGGCGAAGTTCATCAAGGGCCGACAATGCCTCTATTTGCATATGGTTGGGAAGTATCTCACCATCGGGCATAGGTTTATCTGCCTGCGGCTCTCCAATAAGGATAGGTACGAAGGCAGGGTCTTTCCGATACCTTTCATAGATCTCCCTATAATGGACGAGCCACAGGGGGCTTACGATGACAGCCTCTTGCCAGGCCAGGGCAAACTCTGCCTGGGTCTTCTGCAGCAGCTCTCCCTCGGTGAGGGAGACCAGGCGCACATTCCACTCCCTGTTGGTGGCTAGCGCCTTGTGGGTGATGTTGGAACTTCCCAGCACCAAGGAGGAATAGCCTTGGTCGCTATGGTGGAAAAGGTATCCTTTTGCATGGAAGGAGCTTTCGCTACAGACCCGTACCTCAAGGTTGGTGAATTTGGTCATGAGGTGCTCTATGGCATTGGGGTCAGTGAAGGTCAGGTAGTC
>CAYMRN010000386.1:0-2095 GCA_964392855.1 uncultured Sphaerochaeta sp. | reverse complement strand
GGAGCTTGACTCTTTCGTGGTGAACAGCGGGAACATGATGACCAGCACCGCGTGCGTCACCCTCAAGAAGGGGGAGAAGAAATACCAGGAGGTCGCCTGTGGCACTGGCCCGGTCTACGCTTCGCTTCGTGCGGTTGAGAAGATCATCCGACACCCCTTCGGACTTGAGGACTACAACCTCCAGGCAGTCACCGAACACCGTGATGCCCTAGGGGAGGTCATGGTGAAGATCAGCGATGGCCACGGGGTCTACCGCGGCAGGGGGGTCAGCACCGACGTCATAGAGGCCTCCATCCTCTCTTGTCTGGCTGCGGTAAACCGCATGCTCGACGAGAGCCAACCACACTATGTGCAGGGAGTGAAGGTGACTTCAGCCCCTAACTTTGCCAATGACATGCTCAGTAGCCATAGTGATAAGAAAAAGGAGCTAGCCAATGAGTAAGGTCGCCCTGTTTGATTCCACGCTGCGAGACGGCAGCCAAGGGGAGGGGATCAGCTTCTCCGTTGAGGACAAGCTGAAGATAGTGCGCTATCTTGATACCCTGGGTGTAAAGTACATTGAGGCGGGAAACCCCGGCTCCAACCCAAAGGACCTGCAGTTCTTTGAACGGGCGAAAGATCTCATGCTTAAGAATGCCACCCTGGTGAGCTTCGGCTCCACCAGAAGAAGAGGCATCAAGGCCAAGGACGATGTGAATTTGCAGGACCTGGTGAAAAGTGGGACGAAGGTGGTCTCCATCTTTGGCAAGAGCTGGGACTTCCATGTCACCGACATCATCAAGACAACGCTGAAAGAGAACCTGAGGATGATCGAGGACAGCATCCGTTTCATCGTCGATTCGGGCAGTGAGGTCTTCTTTGATGCCGAGCACTACTTTGATGGCTATCTGGCAAACAAGGAGTACGCCCTTGCAACCTTGCAGGCCGCCCTTGATGGAGGTGCTTCTACGCTAGTCCTTTGTGAGACACGCGGAGGGATGATCCCTTCGCAGGTAGCGGCCATTACTGCGGAGACTGCACGCCTCTTCCCCTCTGTCGCGCTGGGCATCCATGCCCATGACGACATAGGGTGCGGGGTCGCATCCTCCATCGCTGCAGTCGAGAGTGGGGCAACGCAGGTCCAAGGCACTCTGCTTGGATTTGGCGAGCGTTGTGGCAATGCCAACCTGGCAAGCATAGCCGCCATCCTGGAGACCAAGATGAAAGTATCCTGTCTCAATGGGGTCAATCTGGAAAACCTAACCCCAGTCAGCCGTGCGATAGCTGAGGTTGCCAATGTGCGCATTCCCCGCGGCACGCCCTTCATCGGACGCAGTGCCTTTGCCCACAAGGGTGGGATGCATATCGACGGGGTACAGAAGAACCCCTCCTCCTTCGAACATATTGAGCCTGCGGTTGTAGGTAATGAGCGCAGGCTCCTGATGAGTGAGGTTGCCGGTCGAGCGCTGATGATCAAGCGCATAGCCACCATCGCCCCGGACTTGGATAAGAACGATCCTGTGACCGCGGCCCTTATGGCCGAACTCAAGAGCCTGGAAGCGGAAGGCTACCAGTTCGAAGGGGCTGAAAGCTCCTTTGACCTGGTCATCCGACGCCACCTGAGGATGTACCGGCCCTTCTTCACCCTGGTCCATTTCCAGACCTTGGGCAGCATGCCCTATGCAGACCCCCTCTCGGGGGCAACCCACCAGGCGGTGGTGAAGGTGAAGGTTGGTGGGGAGAGTGCCATAACTGCTGCTGAGGGGGAAGGTCCGGTAAACGCCTTGGACAAGGCCCTGCGCAAGGTGCTCGAGCAGTTCTATCCGACGCTCAAGAGTGTGCACCTCACCGACTACAAGGTGCGTGTCCTGGACTCGGGCAGCGCAACAGCATCTAAGGTCAGGGTTCTGATCGAATCGACCGACGGGCAGGACACCTGGTCCACCATCGGTGTCAGCAAGGATATAATCGAGGCGAGCTGGCTCGCCTTGAGTGATAGCATAGAGTACAAACTGATCGCCGATGGGGTTACTCCCACGGACGACATAGAGTAAGGAGACGCCAATATGGGCATGACAATGACACAGAAGATTCTTGCTCACCATGCAAAGCTGGA
>CAYMRN010000385.1:0-2105 GCA_964392855.1 uncultured Sphaerochaeta sp. | reverse complement strand
CTCTCCTGTCATTACAGGCTTTACCAGCGGCATTGGGATAATCATTGCCCTTGGGCAGGTGGACAGTTTCTTTGGAACTACCAGTGAAGGCACTACATATATAGCGAAACTCCTTTCCTACGGCAGACTTGGCTTCTCACCTCATCTTCCAACCCTTTTCTATGGGATGCTGATCGTGCTGATGATGGTCTTCTGGCCCAAAAAACTCAGGGGCAAGATTCCTGCCTCCCTGGTCGGCATCATTGTCGCCTTGGTCCTGCAGATGGTTCTTAACCTGGATGTAGCTGAGGTTGGCTTGATCCCCCGCTCCCTGGTGGGCGAGCACCGCCTGCAGCTCTCTACCATAACCCTAGAAAATTTCAAGCATATCATATCCCCTGCCATAAGCATTGCAGCCCTGGGCATGATCGAAGGGCTGCTATGCGGCTCCTCCGGTGCGAAGATGAAGGGCGGTAAAGAGAAGTTCAAGGCAAACAGGGAACTCTTTGCGCAGGGGGTGGGTAATACCCTTATCCCATTTTTTGGGGGAATCCCGGCCACTGCAGTCATATCCCGTACCAGCGTTGCCATCAAGAGTGGAGGCCAGACCCGCCTCAGCAGTATCATCCATGCCCTCGGACTGCTTGCCTCCATGTTCCTCCTAAGCCCTTTCATGAGCCGAATTCCCCATGCCGCACTCAGTGGGGTGCTCATGGTCACCTCCTGGAGGATGAACGACTGGCCTGCCATCAAGGAGATATTCCAGAAGCGGATCAAAACCTCAATGGCACAGTTTCTGATCACCATGACAGCAATTGTGGTGTTTGACCTGACGGTTGCCATCATGCTGGGCATAGCCTTCTCCATGATCATGTTTGTCATCAGCAGCAACAAGATCTCCATTGAGATTGATGACGTTACCAAGGACCTGCTGGACAACACAAGAAAGACCAAGGTGGTCTATGTCGACGGGTCGCTCTTCTTCGGTTCGCAAGAGCTTCTGACGGTAGAGGTCGAGCATATGTTGGAACAAAATGTCGGGAGGATCATCTTTTCGGTGAGGGGAGTGCCCAACATCGACCACAGTTCGGTCAATGAGTTTGTTGATATAGTAGAGATGTGTAGGGATAGGGGGGTCGAGGTGCTCTTCTGTGGTGTACAGCCTCCGGTGATGCACATGTTTGAACGACTGGACTTTGTCTCTTTGCTGGGTCAAAACAACTTCTATACCAGTGTTGTCATCGCCTTGGAAGCCCTTAGCTGATTTTGCTCTGGTTGTCTCATCACCTTCTAGGATGGCCCCGTTCATCGATCTGGTATTAGGCTCAATTTGTCAATAAAACCTTGGTGTCCTCTCTTCTTGTTCTCTCGTGCATAGTGTGTCACTATAAGCGCAAGGGAGGACTAGCCATGCGACTTATGCTCGATAGTGCAAACTTACAGGACCTTGAGAGGGCTCTGGATATCTACCCCATCAGCGGGGTCACCACCAATCCCCAGCAGATACAAGCTGAGGGGTGCATCGATTTTTTCGGACATCTCAAAAGCATCCGGAACCTGATAGGGGTCGAAAGAAGCCTGCATGTGCAGGTGCTTGGTAGGGACAAGCTGACCATCATAGGGGAGGCAGAGAAGATCTGCTCGATCCTAGGAGAGGATACCTACATCTCGATACCTGTCACTGAAGAAGGGCTCAGTGCGATCAGGATTCTTGCCGAGCGAGGCTTCAACATAACCGCAACCACAGTCTTCTCCACCATGCAAGGCATCCTTGCCATGCTTAGTGGTGTAAAGTATGTGGCCGTCTTCTATAACAGGATGCTCAACAACGACATTGATGCCCCGCGTGTCATCAGGGAGTTGAGTAGTTTCCTCTGGACCAATACCAGCAATACCCAGGTATTGGCAGCAAGCTTCAAGAACGTTGCCGAGATAACCACCTCCTACGCCAGTGGTGCGGGATGCTGTACAGTACGCCCTGAGATCCTCTCCACGGGCTTGAGCATGCCCTCCATTCAGAAGGCGGTCAGCGACTTCCAAAAGAACTGGGATGAGGTGTATCAAGGGAAGACCATTCTGGATCTGTAGGGCTAGAACCTCATGAGAGCCCACCTATCCACCACCTC
>CAYMRN010000384.1:0-2105 GCA_964392855.1 uncultured Sphaerochaeta sp. | reverse complement strand
TCTTCATAGGTTCTTCCCTGCTGCTCAACCCAAGTGTAGTACTTGAGGTTATGCACGCGAAGCTTTTCGTAGTAGGTCAGCTCAAGGACATCCTCGGTAGTCTGGTGATGGAGGCAAGCTGCGAGGGCACGCACTGCAGCATACTCATCGAATTCCCCTTGGATCTCATTCTGCTCCACCAGGCGGGATGTATACATCTCGGAGCTATCTGTCAGGACGGTAAAGATCACATCATCACTGCCCATCTCATAGTACTTTGCCATCTTGATCGCTGCAAGCACATTAGCCACACCACTGATGCCGTAGAGGGGGAGCTCTGCAATGGTATCTTCGGTGATATCCATCTTTCTCAGGTACTCAATGCCTGCAGGCTCGTTGAAGAGGCGGTAGACGTCCATGGCATCCTGGTCATCGATGGCGATAATCATGTCGGTGTTGCGCACATTATGCACCCAAGGCACATGCTTGTCCCCGATGCCCTCAATGCGGTGTCCACCAAAGCCGTTACGCAGGAGGGTGGGGCACTGCAGCGCCTCACAGGCTGCGAGCTTGATATGGGGATATTTCTCCTTCAGCACATCCCCTGCTGCGATCGTACCACCAGAGCCTGTTGTCGTGACATAGCCACAGACATTCTCCGGTGCAATTTCCAGCTCTTCCAGAACTTCCATGATGGCCCCTCCGGTCACCTTGTAGTGCCAGAGATAGTTGCCGAACTCTTCAAACTGGTTGAAGATCACAATGCTGGATCCACGCTCCCTATCGAGTTTATGGCACATGTCGAAGATTTCCTTGACGTTGGATTCACACCCTGGGGTTGCAATGACCTCTCCTGCGACAGTCTTCAGCCACTCAAACCTCTCCTGACTCATCTCTTCGGGGAGGATGGCGATGGATTCGCAACCGAGCAGGACACTGTTGAAAGCACCACCGCGGCAGTAGTTGCCTGTTGATGGCCACACAGCCTGCTGGTTGATTGAGTCAAAGGTACCTGCAACCAGAGCCGGTGCAAGACAACCATAGGTAGCCCCTACTTTATGGGAGCCGGTAGGGATCCATTTTCCAACTAGGGCCAGGATGCGGGCCTTGCAACCGGTAAGCTCATGAGGCACCTCAACAAAGTTCACCCCACCGAATTTTCCACCCATCTTTGTGGGTTCGTTTTTCCAGGTGATCCTGAAAAGGTTCAGGGGATTTACATCCCAAAGCCCTACATCAGTGAGTTTTTCCTGAATATCGGCAGGTATAGTGGTAGGATCCACCATCTGGCTGAAGGTTGGCAGCAGGATGCCTTTTTCCCTACAGCGGTTAATGTTATTTTGCCGTACTTCCGCATTCCCGTTCAAATTTATCAACATCTCGAATCCTCCACACACAATGGTTGCTTTTAGGTTAGTAAAGTATACAAGAAAGATTTGAATTGTAAAGATGAAATTAGTAAAAGTTAGATTTTACTCTAATATATTGAGCTAAGAGTCAGTTAATGTATGCAATTCTTTGGTAAAGTGCTATAATAATTATGAAGCCAAGGAGAAGGTATTAGTGTTTCGAGCTAATGTTAACTCTTAATGGCTCTATGTTTGCGTCTGATTTGTATGGGTTTTATACGCGATTGTGAGCGCGTGTAAAACTGGTTTTGCAGGAGAGACTTCCCTGTCCTTTGGGAGGGGAGGAACCCATAGGTTTGTTGCGAATTGTTGCAATAACGATTGACATCTCTCTGATCTGCATTAGAATAAGATAGTGTTGGGTCTTGGTACCCGACGACACCCTTACTCAAAGGAGTAACTAATGGGAGACAGTATGCGCCCAGTTCCTTTTGCGGAACTTATTACTCGTATTGTTGGCGAATTTCGTAACCATCATTCAATTTTTGGAATTGCCGAAGAGCAGTTTTATCATGACAACGGCAAGAACAGCATATCGGTATTTGGTCAGAGTTGTTCCACCCCTTGCGGACCTGCAGCAGGACCCCACACGCAGCTGACACAGAATATTGTCGCCAGCTACCTGGTTGGCGGGCGCTTCATGGAACTGAAGACAGTGCAGATCATGGACACCTTGGAGATAGACAAGCCCTGCATTGATGCCCGCGATGAGGCCTA
>CAYMRN010000383.1:976-2109 GCA_964392855.1 uncultured Sphaerochaeta sp. | reverse complement strand
TCAACGACAAAAAGGCCAACAGCAGTGGCCACTATGTGGTCTATTGGATGCAGGCCTCACAACGCACCCTGCAAAATGATGCCCTGGCCTATGCCATTGGCATGGCAAATGCCCTGCACAAGCCCTTGCTTGTCTACTTTGGGATAACAGGGGCTTTCCCGGAAGCCAACAGGCGTCACTACCGCTTTATGCTGGAAGGCATGCGTGAAGTTGAGCTTGAATTGAAGAAGATGGGCATCCCCCTGCTTGTCCATCCCCATGGCATAGCCAAAGGGTTGGAGCCCCTGTATGCCGACATGGCATATTTGGTGGTGGACCGCTCGTATACACGCCACGAACGGTCCTGGCGTGAGCAGGTCGCTTCTACGGCCCCCTGTGCCATGATGATGGTTGAGACTAACACGGTGGTACCCCTTGAGAGTGCTTCCGACAAGGAGGAGTACTCGGCAGCTACCCTGCGACGAAAAATAACTCCCATGATCGCAGAGTTTGTCCAAACAGTACCACCTGCCTCACTTGCCCTGCCTTCACTTGACATTGCGATGCCGTATGCAACAGCGGACCTTTCTGACATACCTGCTTTGATGGATAGCTTGGGGATACCCGATGGGGTAGGGCAGTGCCCTTGGATGCATGGAGGACAAGGCAGTGCCCTGGCAACCTTGGATACCTTTGTCAGAGAACACCTGGATGGGTATGACACAAAGCGCAATGACCCTGTAGAGCCTTTTGTATCTCACCTGAGTCCCTATCTCCATTTTGGCATGATAAGTCCGGTGACCATCTATCATGAGGTGACAAAGACAGGTCTTGCTGATGTCGGTCCCTTCTTGGAGGAGCTTATAGTCCGCAGGGAGCTTGCGATGAACTTTGTCTATTTCAACCCCCTCTATGACTCCTATGATGGGTTGCCCGAATGGGCTCGCAAGACCATGGCCAAGCATAAGGGTGATGAGAGGCCCTACCTGTACACTACAGGGCAACTGGAGGCCTCCCTGACCCATGACCGGTATTGGAACACTGCACAGAAAGAGCTGGTTAAACTAGGAACCATTCACGGATACATGCGCATGTATTGGGGCAAGAAGATCCTGGAATGGAGCAAAACCCCAGAGGAAGCTTTTGCAACAGCA
>CAYMRN010000383.1:0-966 GCA_964392855.1 uncultured Sphaerochaeta sp. | reverse complement strand
CTATCTGAACAACAAGTACCAGATGGATGGAAGAGACCCCAATGGGTTTGCTGGTGTTGCCTGGTGTTTCGGCAAGCATGACAGGCCTTGGGGGGAACGCTCTGTATTTGGCAATGTCCGCTATATGAATGACAAGGGCCTTGAGCGGAAGTTCAAGATGCAGGGGTATGTGAAACGCATTGAAGAGGAGTTGCAGCGGCATAAAATTCCTCACATCTGGGGAGATGATACGCTGTTCAGCTAAGCGTGTTCGCTCCCAAGCCACATCAGGGGCACTAGACCAATCTCCTCGAGATTGCTTTCAGGCGATATGTCCAATGCCCTCTTGCGTCAGCTGCGCCCTTTGCCTGGGATGGCTGGCGACTCTTGCAATACTCTCTGCGCACACTCAAATTCATATCCGACATGGCAATGCTGTTGCTTCTGAAAGGTACTGCTTTTCGACCCCTTTTTTCCTGGACAACAACACATAGGGCTTATTCTGTTTTGTCCATCGCCACCTTCATGCTATACTTGACTCTCACTACAAAGGAGGCTCATAGATGAAGAAAGTACCAGTATTGTTTGTATCAGTTCTGATGATCAGCACGCTGCTCTTCGCAGCAGGCTCCAAGGAGGCAGCACCTGCCAAGGGCTTGAAGATTGCCATCGTATCAAGTCCCAGCGGTGTTGATGACGGGTCTTTCAACCAGGACAACTATAACGGAATCCTCGCTTTTATCAAAAAGAATCCAGGTGCTACAGTAACGCCGGTACGTGAACCCACCGGTGATGTTGCAGCAGCACTGAAAGCTGTTGGTGACATTGTCGCAGACTATGATGTGCTGGTCTGTACCGGTTTCCAGTTTGCCGGCATCGGTGAAGTAGCAAAAGACAATCCCCAGACCAAGTTCATCCTAGTCGATGCCTATCCCAGTGATGCCACAGGAGCTGAAGTGAAGCTGGACAATGTCTATGCCATGCAGT